>JAZFSW010000113.1:0-5829 GCA_036446375.1 Desulfobacterales bacterium
AGGCTATCATCGGGTGTCTTTCTGCTTGCTGTATCGCTTTCGGTCATCCTAATAATCTGGCGATAGATCGTAACACCGCCGCCAAAAACACCTAGAAGAATGAAGACGACGGTAAATATACCCTTCGTACCTATCGACCGATCCAGATACAGCCCTATAAAAAAACAAAAACCGATGCAAAGGACCATCGTAAGGCCCAGCTGCGATACCATTACCAGATGATCGGACCACTCACGGTTCTTTTCGAAATCAAAACGCACGGACTCACCCCACTAAAATGACCATAACACATTGTTATGACATATAATATATTATGTGTCAGAAGTCAAGCGTCTGGTTGATAGCAATTTCATATCCTGCTGTCAAGTTTAATAATCTTGAGTCGTATACCCCCCGATTCCGGGGGTGAATGACCCTCTCAATCTCTGTTTGGGGGCGGGAATTTTCAAGGCAAAGACGGACTGACACCTTTCGATAGCGCCATCAAAAGTGATTGTAATATATGCATATGCATCGTATAGTTTTTGAATCCACTTAGGGCTCGCAGGGCCTGTACTGCCATGCGGGGTCAAACCAGTATAAACCGGTTAACCAAAGGGGAGCATGCCAGCGACCATGATGCGTTCTGCAGCAGAGAGAGTGCGTCGTTTCTTGGATCAATTCTCAAGTGACGATCATGTCCTGATCGTCATAAACGCCGATCCGGATGCTATTGCCAGCGCCATGGCAGCAAAGCGCCTGCTCTGGCGAACGGCTGCCAGCGTATCCATATCAAACATCAACATCGTCAAACGCCCCGACAATACGGCCATGATCCGCCTGCTGGGAGTCAACTTGATTCACATCAACGACGTTGCGTGGAGCAAATACAACCGCTTCATCATCGTCGATTCCCAGCCTGAGCACCATGAAGCCTTCTCCAGGTTTTCGCCGGATGTTATCATCGATCACCATCCGGATACCGGCTACCAGGCCCCTTTTCGGGATATCCGGCCCAACTATGGTGCAACAGCAAGTATCATGACCGAGTATCTGAGAGCCGATAAAATCAAGCCCTCGGCAAAGCTGGCAACAGGCCTGTTTCATGCCATAAAAACAGACACCCACAATTTTGAGGGGCAAACCCTGTCGCAGGATCTTGATGCGTTTCAGTTTCTGTTCCGGCACGCCAACGTGCATCTTGCCAGGAAGATCGAACAATCCGAATTGCGGATCGATTTCCTGAAATATTACCGGTCCGCTTTAAATGACATGCGTTTGCGGCGAAACAGGGTTTTTGTCCATCTTGGACCGGTGGTCAATCCGGATGTGTGCGTCCTTATTGCAGATTTCTTTATGCGGGTAAATCCCGTACAATGGAGCATTGTTTCCGGCCAGTTCAATGATCGATTGATCATTGTCTTCAGAAACGATGGGATAAGAAAAAATGCCGGGAACGTCGCCCATCAGACTTTTGGCCATATCGGTTCCGCCGGTGGCCATAAAAGCATGGCCCGAGCTGAGATTGCAATGTCCGACCTTCCTTCGGCGCTGGACGATTGCGACGATAAGGCGTTGTCAAACTGGATCATCAAACAGATTGAGAAAAAGGCAGAAAAGTAGAATGCCCCTACACCCTCCGGATAGTGGCGACACAGGGGTAACGATTCTCGGCTCGGAGACCTGTGTCCCATCCCTCACCCGAAGTTCCTGCTCGGGAGACACGGCTGCCTCTGACGATATCGTCACCCTGGCTCAAAATGTGGATCCATTGATCTGCGAGTCCTCATTTCCCGATGCGCTGAAGAAAAAAGGACACTTGACCCCTTCACAAGCGGATGATATTGCCACTCGTGCCAAAGTTGGCAACAGGGTGCTTACGCACCTTTATCCGGAATGGGGTACCGTCGACATTGAGAAACAGTGTCGAAAAACATACCATGGCCCTCTGGCAGTGGCAGAAGACCTAATGAAAATGATGGTCTAATTGAGATATCAAGGGAAGAGACAGTCGGTTATGCGATACTATCCTGTCAATCTTGACATACAGAACCGAAAATGTTTGGTGGTCGGCGGCGGCGGTGTAGGCACCCGGAAAGTGGTGACCCTTCTGGATTGTGGCGCCATCGTAACCGTGGTCAGCCCTGTGGCCACAGAAAAACTGATAGCCCTCGCCAAAGACAATCGTATCACGTTAAACCAACGCCCTTACGAGACCTCTGATATCAAGGGGATGTTTCTGGTAATCGGTGCAACAGATCATGAGGAATTGAATCAGCAGGTGTATCGGGATGCGCAGCAGCACACGATTCTCTGTAACATTGCCGATAAACCCGAGGCGTGTCATTTTATTCTGCCGGCCATTGTCAACAGGGGCGATCTGGTGATTTCAATCTCTACTTCGGGAAAGAGTCCTGCGTTTGCGAAGCAACTGCGAAAAGATCTGCAAGTACAATTCGGAGATGAATATGCAGAATTTCTCACCCTCATGGGTGCCATAAGAGAAAAACTTCTCGATGACGACCATGAACCGGAAGTCCACAAACCGCTTTTTGAACAACTGATATCAAGTGATCTGGTCGATATGATAAAAGCCGGTAGAAAGGAAGCCATCGATAGCATTCTGAAGGAGACCCTTGGAGAAGGGTATGCCTATGATCGGCTATTGGCGGGAGAATAGGTGAGGGTCGCCGCCGTCCTCAAGGGTGGGTGGTCTGATCGTGGGAGAAGCATGTAAGAACTGAACGTCGAACATCGAACACCCAACATCGAACGTCGAATACAAGAAAAGCAGAAATCGGGGCCACTGATCCCAGGCAGTTGCCTGACACCTGAAACCTGAAACCTTGAGTGCCAACGTGGTTTCATACAAGGATGTGTCCAATGGACATCTTAATTCATACGGCTGTTTTCATCTACCTGCTGAGCACTGCGGGTTATGTGGCCTATCTGTTTGTGCAGAAATACTACCTGCAGAAGACAGGCTTCTACCTGCTGCTTGCCGGTTTTCTGTGCCATACCATCGCCATCGGTTTTGGTTTTTTCCAGATCGGCCATATCCCGATCAGCAATTTTTATGAAACCTTGATCGTTGCAGGATGGGCGGTTGCTGCAGCGTTTATCATCTTTCAGTTCAAATTCAACCTTAAGATCCTTGGGGTCTATGCTGCACCACTGGTCCTGTTGATTACCGGCGCAGCCGTCCTGCTACCGAAAGAATCGGTAGAAACCCAGGCCATCTTCAAAAACGTCTGGTTTGTCTTCCATATCCTTGCTGTTTTCGTAGGCGAAGCAACCTTCGCCCTGGCCTGCGGTGTAGGCGTGCTTTACCTGATCCAGGAGCGGTCGATAAAATCAAAAAGTCCCGGCTTCTTTTACAAGAGGCTACCCTCTCTGGAACTCCTCGATAGCACGGGGTATGCCTGTATTGTAACAGGGTTTACATTGCTCACTGCCGGAATCGTCACCGGCATGGTATATGCAAAATCGGTTTGGGGAAGCTTCTGGAGTTGGGACCCAAAGGAAGTGTGGTCAGCCATATCGTGGCTCTTATATGCCGCATTGCTGCATCAGCGGGTTACCATCGGCCTGAGAGGCAGGCGGGCGGCCATAATGGCCATTGTCGGATTCGGTGTTCTCCTCTTTACCTTTTTCGGGGTGAATTTTCTACTAGAGGGGCACCACGAGGCGTTTACACGAAAATAGAGACTATGCAGAACATTATTATTCTCGGCTTAAATCATAAGACCGCACCCATCGAATTAAGAGAGAACCTTGCTTTTTCAGAAGAGGAGGCGGAACGAGCCCTGGTAGCATTGCAGGAACTTCCCTCGTTAAAGGAAGTCGTCCTGATTTCCACCTGCAATCGCGTTGAGGTGTTGATGTTTGCCGAGAACCATAGCGATGTGGTTGAACCGGTCAAAACGTTTCTTGCCGAGTTCAAGGATGTGCCGATCTCTGAATTTGAAAATGCTTTCTATACCCACCGGGGAGAGGCGGCCATCAAACATATTTTCAGGGTTGCATCCAGCTTGGATTCGATGGTGGTTGGAGAGCCGCAGATTCTCGGACAGGTCAAAGAAGCCTACAAAACAGCTATCCGGAAGAAGACTTCCTCCGTGATCTTAAACCGGCTGTTGCATCGTACCTTTTCCGTTGCAAAGCGTATTCGAACTGAAACCGGTATCGGGGATCATGCCGTATCGATAAGTTACGCGGCGATAGAACTCGGCCGTAAGATCTTCGGAAGCCTGGAAGATAAAAAGGTGCTCCTCATTGGTGCCGGGGAGATGGCCGAACTGGCCATCGAGCATCTCATTCGCAACAGAGTGGGAAATATCCATGTCGCCAACAGAACCTTTGAAAACGCCGTTACCCTTGCTGAGGGTTTCAATGGCGAGGCAATTCGATTTGAAGAGATCACCGATTCTTTATCCACGGTTGATATCATCATCAGTTCAACGGGGTCTCCCGATTTCATTGTTACAGCCGATCAGGTAAAAAGCATCCGGCGCCAGCGCCGGAACCGGCCCATCTTCTTTATCGATATTGCTGTTCCCCGGGATATTGATCCGAAAATCAACCTTCTAACCAACGCGTATGTATATGACATTGACGATCTGCAGGGCGTCATTGAAGGCAATATTGAGGACCGGAACAAGGCGGCTGTCAAAGGAGAAAGGATTGTAAACGAAGCGGTGATCCGGTTTCGAGCATGGTTCGACAGCCTGGATGTGGTGCCGACGATCGTCGCGCTGAGAGAAAAGGCCGAGGCAATCGCCCAGGGGGAGATGAAGAAGACCCTCGGTGCTCTGAATCATCTGTCCGAAAAGGATACGGATGCCATTGAGAGAATGATACGGTCTCTCGTCAATAAGCTTCTACATGACCCCATGCTATCATTGAAGACACCTGGAAGACACAGAGACAAATCGGTCTTTCTCGATATAACCCGTAAATTGTTTAACCTGGATCCATAGCACCGGGACCTCTGGTATGTGCTGTTTCCACATTTCAGGTCAGCGGTCTTGCCATCGACAGAAAGGAGGATCTTTTGAAGAAAATTGCATTTCTTTTTCCCGGCCAGGGGGCACAAGCCGTGGGAATGGGTCACGATTTCTACGAGGAATTTGAACTTGTGCGAGAAGTTTTTGATATGGCAGAAGAGATCACCCGAATGAACCTTTCCAGGCTCTGCTTTAACGGCCCGATGGAAGACCTCACCGTGACAGCCAACCTGCAACCGGCGATAACCGCGGTGAACCTTGCCTTCCTGGCTGTGATAGAAAAGGAGGGGCTCCATCCCAATATCGTTGCCGGACACAGCCTGGGGGAATACAGCGCACTGAGCGCATCGGGAGCCCTGACACGGGAAGATACCTTTGACCTTGTGAAGAACAGGGGAGAATTGATGCATCGGGAATCGGCAAGATATGAGGGTGCCATGCATGCGATCGTCGGCCTTCCCATTGGTACCGTGGAGCAACTTGTCGCTGAAGGACAAAAGGAAGGGGTTGTGGCAGTGGGAAACCATAACGCCGAATTGCAGATTGTCATCACCGGGGCCCCGGATCCGGTAGCCAAGGTTTCAGAAGAAGCGGTAGCCCTCGGGGCAAAAGCGATTCCGCTGAAAGTAAGCGGCGCCTGGCACAGTGAACTGATAAGAGGTGCAGAAGATGCGCTGAATGCCCAGCTGAACACCCTTTCCTTCAAGACACCGGACACACCCATCATTTTGAATGTGACAGCGGAAATGACTGGGGAGGCCGATGAGATCCGAACCGCGATGACCCGGCAACTGTGCAGTCCGGTGAAATGGTACGACACAATGGGATGCCTTATGGATGAGGC
>JAZFSW010000114.1:0-3881 GCA_036446375.1 Desulfobacterales bacterium
TCATGATGGGGGGGCTGGGGTTGATCATCGGTGCCGGATTGGCTGCGGCTTCTAAGGTATTTTATGTCTATGTGGATCCAAAGATTCTAGCCATCGACGATGCCCTTCCCGGAGCCAATTGTGGTGGCTGCGGTCTTCCCGGATGCAGCGCCAATGCCGAGGCAATTGTGGCAGGGAAGGCTGCGCCAAGTTCCTGTGTGGTTGCGAGCCCCGATGAAATAGCGGCTATAGCCGGGGTAATGGGCATATCTGTTGAAGTGGCCGAACCGGACTTTGCCATGCCGGGGTGCTATTTTGGTGTGGCGGATGCGGACAATAAATATGTCTATGCCGGTGTTGAGGATTGCCGTGCGGTGGCACTCCATGGCGGCGGGATGAAGGTTTGTACCATCGGATGCCTGGGATTGGGAACCTGTGCCAAGTCCTGTCCTTTTGATGCAATCAAGATGGGCGAAAAGGGTCTGCCGGTGGTGGACGAGAAGAAATGTACGGGGTGCGGCACCTGTGAACGGATTTGTCCCAAGCATATCATTACCCTGTCATCCGTTACCCGGCGGGTTCTCAGGGAATATACCACTGACGATTGCACCACGCCCTGTCAACGCGGATGCCCCGCGGGCATAAACATCCGGGAGTATATTCATCAGATCGCTGCAGGTGATAATCATCGTGCGATTCAGGTCATCAAGGAACGAAACCCGTTTCCCACGGTTATCGGCCGTATATGTCCCCGGCCCTGCGAGATTGACTGCCGGCGTAATTTTGTGGATGAGCCGGTCGCGATTAATTTCCTCAAACGATATGCCGCGGATTATGAATTTGAAAAGGAAAGCGGCGAACATATTCTCCCATACAAAGCCCCGTCCACCGGTCGCAGTGTCGCCATTGTTGGCGGCGGCGTTGAAGGGTTGTCCACCGCTTTTTTCACCGCACGTCTCGGGCATGATACAACGGTATTCGAAGCCACACCGAACCTGGGCGGCCTGCTTCGTGTTGCCATTGCCCGGGAACGACTCCCATTGAAGATTCTTGACTGGGATATCGACGGGATCATGGCAATGGGGGTAAAGGCGGAGACAGAAAAGACCCTGGGAAAAGATTTTACCATCGAATCGCTGCTTGGGCAGGGCTACGATGCCCTTTTCCTTGCTGCAGGGGGATGGGACAGTCGGTTGGCCCGAGGAACTGTTGCCGATCTGGAATTGCCGATTCCCGGTGTTTTCATGTTTATGGATTTTCTCAGATTTGGCACTGAAAATGCCGGCCGGATTACCTGTGAGTCCGATGCAGTCATCTCCGGTGGCGGGTTGCTTGCCCTTGATGCGGCGAAAGTCTGCAGGGATCTGGGTGCAGAGAACATAACCGTTGTGCTGAGAGAGACCATCGATGAGAGTCCGATTACCGACGCGGACATTGAAACCCTTGGTATCGATGGATTGAATATCATCTACACCGCCGGCGTAAACAGACTCCTCGGGGAGAAGGACCGACTTACAGGAATAGAGGTTCTTGATCTCAATACCGGTGAGCCGACACTTGTTCCTGCTCAGACGCTGGTTGTTGCTTCGGGACGGTTCCCTGAGCTTATCTTTTCCAGAATCAGAACCGAGGATGCCGAATCCGAAACCACTGAATCTGAAATCGAGGTCTCCGCGTCCGAGGATGCCGTGGACCCGGATCTTCCCATCCGCTGGGAGGGTGTTCAACCTTACAAACAGCCCGCTTCAAAAGAGCAACCCGGCCTTTTTGCCGAGGGCGATGTATTGGCCGACTATGGTGCTGCCATCAAGGCGATCGGTGCAGGCCGGAGAGCGGCAGTTTCGATTCACCAGCATATGTATGGTATCGATCTATCCCTTCCCGAAACGGTGGTTACACCGGATACGCATATTCAGGATGTCGATCATGTGGAAGGCGTTGAATCGAGCCAGCGACAGGTTATGCCGATAGCCAGTGGCAGAGAGCTGGAACTTTCCGGTGAGATCGAAAAGGGCTTCACCCAGGAGATGGCGCGGATAGAAGCGGAACGATGTCTCCAATGCGGACTGATCTGTTATAACCGATCCGGCACGGTGTTGATCCATGAAGAAGGAGCGGTTGCTGCGGGGTAGCGCGCGAAACAGAGAATATCGAATATTGAACAAGGAACCGCAGAATTATGAAGTGCTTGGACTTCGGCGTTGGACATTCTTTGTTCAATCCCCGCATATTCTGCGGTTCTATTATACAATATTCGTTTAAGTCGATGGGGTTGGTACTGAAACCGTAGTCCCAAGTGTCTCAACAGAAGAACCTAAAACAAGCGGGTGATTTCATCCACTTCAAAATGGGGCCATGGGACCTTCCGATGGCCCTTTGTTGCTGTGATGCCTCTGCCTTTCTCAAGAACCTCGCCGATGCAGGCCGTGGCAATGCTCGCCTTACCCAGTTGGTTCATAAGATCTTTCGTATCTGCTTTGCTGCAACAGATGATCAGACTGCCCGATCCGATGAGACCCATGGGATCAAGATCAAGAAGCCGGCAGATCTTATCCGTTTCCGGAAAGGTCGGGATACGATCCATATCGATGCGGATCGCATGGTTACCGGCGATACTCAGTTCATCCATTGCGGTGGCCAGCCCCCCTTCCGTGACATCGTGCATAGCGCTTACGCCATCAAAGCTACCGGCAATCCCGGCTTCTTCCAGGATACCGATACGAGAAAGAAACTGCTTGCACCGCTCGATTTCGGCCTCCTCCATACCCAGTTGAAGCAATCTATCTGCGAATTCACGTGCAATAATCGAGGTGCCTTCAACGGCTACGGCCTTGGTAAGCAATACCTGGTCACCTGCTACTATGTGGCGCTTGTCGCGCAGGTTCTTTTTCCGTACGGTTCCCACCATCATCCCGGATATCACCGGCCGGGTGACCGCATCGGTAATCTCTGTGTGACCGCCACAAAGAACAATCTCGGATTGCCGGCACATGCTCTGCAGGTCTTTCATCACCATTCGGATTTCAGACCCGGTGGTACCGGAGGGAAAGAGCAGTGTGGTCATAAACCAGCGCGGTGTGGCGCCGGATGTGGCAATGTCGTTGGCATTGATCAGAACCGCATACTGCCCCGGTGCATCGGCGGCAAAGGTAATCGGATCGGATTTCAGCACAAGGATCTCATCATCCGAAACATCAACGGCAGCTGTGTCTTCGCCGATGCCCGGCTTAATGAGGATAGTGGGATCGTTTTCACTGCCAATCGCTAGATCGTCGAGAAATTCTTCCAGAAGATCATTGGGAAGCTTTCCCGCCTGAAGCGGCAGCCCCAACCGGACGATATCTTTCAGCTCATGGAGATGGGAAATCCGATAGGCACTCTCCACCGAAAAAGAGGGTGTCGTCGCGTTATCAATGAGAACGGTTGTGGCCCCAGCCCGGTTGCCGGCCTGAATATCAAAGAGGTAGTCGCCTACTACCAGGAGGTGCTCGGGGGGATGACCAAGTTTGTCCGCAGCGAAGTAGATACCGTCCGGGTCCGGTTTATGGGGGATGGGTTCGTCCCGGGAGATGATCAGGTCAAAATCGGCCTCTGTGATCTTGCCGAAATTCTCCAGGGCTCTCTTGATTGATCTCAGACTGTTTCTGCTGATAACGCACAGGGGCAGATCTTGTGCCTGCAGATAGTGTACGATCTCTTCTGCTCCCGGATTCGGTTCTGTCCGGGCGGCCGCCTCAAATTCAATCCGGTCCAGTTCGGACAGAGCACTTGCTCTATCTTCGGAATCGGCAAGTCCTGCAATGAATTCCAGGATCGGTTGATCGAGGGGACATCCAATGGTCTTCTTTATCAGGGCAAAATCGATAATTCCCGGTTTGGTGAGGGTGCCGTCAAAATCAAAC
>JAZFSW010000115.1:0-2501 GCA_036446375.1 Desulfobacterales bacterium
CGTCGCATTTCATTACGATACGGTACAGTTGTGAAGATTTCTACTTAGCCCTCGGGTACACTTTTTACGAGTTCATCAATGATAGACATTAGATGGCTTGTAGAGAAAGTCGACTGAGACATTCGGTGGACACTGGAAGATTGAGTATGAAATGCTTGCAGCAGGACTACAGACCCGAAGGTGTCCTGAACCGGACTCAGACATAGCGACTATCTTCTCTATGATCTATGGCATCGAAACGACGGCTACTATACTTATAGGCAAAGGCTTTAATGGCGGCAAGTATTATACTGTGTTCACCAGCATCAAAGATACCACAGCATGGTATATGTCAGATATTATAGGAATTTTTGCATTTTTAGGATCGGGTGTCAACATCTAATGGCTGCCACAAACACAGCGGCAGAACCTCGGCGAACACTACGCCCACCGCGCTCGCAAGCACCGAGGTCAGGCGGTCGAATTGCCATCTGAATCGCTGTTGGTTTCAACGATGCGCAAACCCTCATCGGTCGAGGGCGCCTCAAACCAGCGGCTATATTCCAGGAGCAGCGATGGGCCGATTTTGAAATTGTCTTGCGGTAAAGCCTGATTCCGCTTCTTAAGTCGCGCCTCGATAATATCTGCTGATGTATTGACAAAATGGACGGTGACGTCGGAATCGATCTTTTCAGCCAGTGCAGCGTAGTGCAAACGGTGCGCCCGAAGGAAGAACCCATCATCCAGAATCACATCGATGTTCCTGGGGAGTAGCTCTTCGGCAACGCTCCAGATCAGTTTGCGACAGGCGATCACACGACGGACATGCTCATCATTGCCAACGACATCGATTGCGTATGGACCAAACGCCGTGATAAGCCAGTGGTCCAGCGCAAAGTGGACACCGGTTGTGGTGTCCGCCAGTGAGGCCGAATAGGTGGTTTTCCCTGCAGAAGGAAGGCCACAGATCAAGTGTAACGTTGCCATCTATCTCTCCATTATTCCACACACTACAAATAACGTCCCAGTATCAGACTCATGGTGTACTGTTGCGTTACGCGATGTTCCCACCATCGATTACCAGAACATGACCGGTTACAAAACTAGAGGCATCAGAGGCAAGATACAGCGCCCCATTGGCAATCTCCACCGGTTCAGCGATGCGGCCGAGGGGGATACTGGCTGCCGCCTGATCGAGGAACTGCTGCATACTTCCGATTTTCTGGAGCATTTCCGGGTCCCCTTTCGCCTTCTCCTCAGTCGGCATGGGATCCGGCCGGACCTGAGACAGGGCGATGGCATTAACCCGAACATTGTGTCTGGCCAGATGGCGAGCCAGCTGCTTGGTAAGCATCACGATGCCGGCCTTGGTAATGCCATAGTTGCCGAGAATGGTGGGACTGAAGGCCCTCAGTCCTGCCTGCGAGGTCATGTTGATGATGCTTCCCTTTTTACGCTCCACCATTATCGGCGCGATCGCTTGGCAGGCAAGCCAGTAGCCTTTGAGGTTCGTGTCGGTAAGAATGTCCCAATCTTCCTCATTCAGTTCAAGAAGACCGGAAGGGTGATATCTGACGGCAACGTTTGCCCAGATATCAATGGTGCCGAATTCAGCCAGGACCTTCTTGATGAGATCGTCAATATCTGCTTTCTTTGAGATATCAACCTTGGCTGTTAAACAGCGGCGGCCATACTGCTCAATTTGGCCGGCTACAGCATCCAGCATGCCATCGGCCACTTCAATATCCGTGACGGCCACATCGGCACCGGCCTCAGCGAAAGTGAGCGCATACGCCTTGCCCAATCCTTGTTTGCCGCCCACAACCACAGCCTTCTTCCCTTCCAGCGAGAAATCAGAGATACCCATCGTTTTCTATCCTTTCTTTGCTAGCACATGGCCGTATAAGGTTCATCTTCAATCAGTCTTTTGCTCAAAACAACAACGGGATCTTCTTCATATCCTATCTTGCGATAGAACGCGATGACCCCTTCATTGGATTTTCTCACCATCAAGTCAATCTTTGGACATCCCAATTGTTTCAGCGTGTCTTCCGCATATTTCATTATGTCCGAAGCCAGGCCCTGATTCTGCATATCCGGCTTTACCGCGAGATAATAGATCCATCCTCTGTGGCCATCATATCCTGCCATGCAGCAGGCGATGATTTCATTGTCCCTCTCCCCGACAAAGAACAGGTCCGGGGAGTCGACCGTCTTTCTATCGATATCCGTCTTGGGATTATTCCATGGAACGACCAGATCACATTCCATCCACAGATCTATGACCTGTTGCTCATCCGCCGCCCTGTACTTTCTGATATTCACTGTTTCCATCCTTTATAGTACCACTGTCAGTAGGCCATAGACCATCATGTCTCGGCACGCAACTCATTTTTCACCGGTTTCCTCGACCCAAGAACTCAAAAAGGGGCTCACGCTAAACGTAAACCCCTGATATCATTTAATGGTGGGCAGTGCGAGATTTGAACTCGCGACTTCTACCGTGTGAAGGTAGCACTCTC
>JAZFSW010000116.1:0-12068 GCA_036446375.1 Desulfobacterales bacterium
TCAACAGAATATCCATGAGATCTGTCACTTTCCGAGTTTCTCAACCTTGCTTTTCCTAATCGGGGGCTGGTTTTCCGATTGGCGGACCATGCTCAGACTCTCCGTGGGGCAGACCGATGTGCAGTTGGCGCATCCGATGCAATAGTCCTGATGGAGAGAGACGGCATCGTCGACCAGGCTTAAAGCTTCCATCTGGCAGCGGTCAATGCACTCGCCGCACCCGATACAACTATCCCTATCCGCGATTGCCACAAAATTGGACTTCGCCACGCTCTGCAGGCCGCGAAAGGTCTTCATGTTCCGCAGGAACGGGCAACAGCAACTGCAGCAGTTGCACATGAGGATACTGTTGCCCCATGTATTTGTGGCATTATGAACGAGACCGGCGTCTTCACACGCTTTCAAGAGGTCCAGCACCTCACCCTTGGTCAACCGATCGGCGAAATTCCAGTCCACCATGTAATCGGCCACCTTTCCGAAATAGATGCAGGTGTTCTTCGGTGCATTCTCAATCTTGCAGGCATCGTTGTTGAGCTTGTGCTCCTGGCGGCATGTGCAAGCGCCAGCGGCATAGGACATCTCACCTTCGAGCAGGCTTGTTATCTGTTCATAGGGATAGATGGTGGTGCCGTCCGGTAGCGTTTCTTCTATGGAAAGGGTTCGCAGCCCCGGTCGTGGAAACACCTCGTTGGCCTTCTCCGGATCTTGGTAAAGGGGCCGAACGAGCTCTGCGACACTGGCGTGGACGGCCTTAAGGAGCTGAGCGGTTCTACGTTCTTCCTCCGTTTCATTGCCCCTCATAAACTGGAGTTCGATGATCCCCGGTGCAAATGGATTCAGTGAATAGTCGATCGTACCATCGTCCTGCCGGTTGGTGAAGATCAGCCCCTTGTCTGCCATGATTTCGAGCAGGCCGGTCAACTGCCCTTGATCTCGATTCAACTCCCCAGCCAGAGAATCTGCCGTATGGGCGCCGAGGGGGAATTCGGCCCCCAGCGCCGCTTGCTCTTCCGTGAAGAGATGGCGCAGCAGGGCCAATACCGGTTCGTTCAGCGGCAATCTGTAGGGGTTCTGATTCAGACGTTCTCCGAGCCTGGCGTAGATGTCTTCGTTCATATTTGTGCTCCTTGTTTCTAGTTTCGCTTAACGTTACAATGTGCTGCGCGAAGGGTGACAAGGGCCATGAAAGAGCCACGAACACGCGTTGGCGTATGAACGCGAAAGTCACTCGGCCCTTCACGTCAGATACAGGTGTGTTGTTCTGCCTTTGACTTCTGCAATCACCGGGGCTTACTTTTATATGGGAGACTGGTATTGTTGATGATCCCTGTCCAGATCCCCATAATTCCGCCTTGCTGGTAGAAGGGGTCGTTTAGCGCGGCAATTCTCCTGACATCTGATATTCCCAAGAGCGCTGTCGTCATTGACCCCGGATAGTCACCCGGTAGGATCTCAGTCTTCTTGCTTGGGATAGTCTACCAATATCTCATCAAGTGCTCGTTTGGGCACATGTCGGATATCCTTGGTCTCCCACCACTGGACGGCCATGGTGCCCTCTTCCTGGGTCTCGATCACCATCTCTTCAACTGTCTTGCCGATGGCCAGGATGAGAACGACTGCAAGATGATCCGGGAGTTTGAGAGCCTTTTGTAGACCGGGGCGGTTGATAGCGCCGATCATCACCCCGCCATACCCCTTTTCGGTTGCCGCCAGCATGATGGTCTGGGCGGCGATGCCCAGGTCTGCCTGCATGACCATTTTGACATTCCGATCCTCCAGGATGACGATGTATGCGGCCGCTCGCTCCCCTTCAACAGGATTGTTGTCAATGGCCACATATGGATAGATCAGGGCATTTCTCTCAGGGTCGTCTGAAATGATGAATTTCAAGGCCTGCTGATTGCAGGCAGAACCGCACAGTCGTGCGAGATCTACAAATTCCACGAGCGTTTCATGGTCAATGGCCTCAGCTTCCCGCCATCTCCGATAGCTTCTGTTCTTTAGAACCAGATCTCTGATCATTTACATCTCCTTTGAAGTTGTTGATGGTCTGAACCTTGTCCCGGCAAATGCTGGAAACTGTCCTGGAATACCAACATGGCTCTGCCGGTGTCAACGTGTAAGTGTCTTTCCGGCAAGCGTGGTTACTTCCCAGAGCGACAATATGTTAGGCTGCGCCATCCTATCCTCACCGGATCGGAAAGGGTGACACCCCCTCAGACAATCCCCCCGGGTTAGATACCATTCAAAAGAGCGCAAAATCCTCTTTACAAATCCTTCTATCTGGCAGATACAGTACGGTATCGAATAAACCCTGATAGGAGAATCGGCATGACATTCAAACACATCAGCTACAATACGGATGGCCCTCTTGCAACCATCATTCTGAACCGGCCTCAATACAAAAATGCCCAGGATTATCTCATGCTCGATGAGATAGACGCGGCGTTGGCGCAGGCAAAGGAAGATAGAGACGTAAGGGTGATTATCGTCCGGGGCAGCGGTGGAAATTTCTCTTCGGGACACGATCTGGGAACATCGGAAGCCGCCGAATATCGGGCTTCATTGGGTGCAGAGGGAGTGGTAGAGGAATATAACCAGTTCAAGAAGTACAATCTTGATCTCCTGCTGAAATGGCGCAACCACCCGAAACCTACGATTGCCATGGTTGAGGGATACTGCATATACGCCGGTTGGATGCTGGCCGCCTGCCTCGATGTTGTTTTCGCGGCAAAGGATGCCCGGTTCCTGGCAGGATTTGTGGAATACATGTCTATCCCCTGGGACATCGGTATCCGTCGTGCCAAGGAGCTATGCTTTGAGAGCCGGTTTATTTCTGCGGATGAAGCGTCACTCTATGGTCTTGTCAATCGGGTGCTGGCGCCGGCCGATCTGGAGGAAGCGACCTATAGCTACGCCCGCCGGGTTGCGGAGAATAGTCCGGAGATACTCCGCCTGTCTAAGCTGCAAATGAACAAGGCCCAGGATCTGCAGGGCTATACCAGTGCCCTGGAGGATTCGTTGGGGGATTACATGACGATGCGGTCCATGGGAATGGTAGAAAGGGCCAAAGATACACACCGGCTCATGACTGTAGATCTGGCCGTCAGGGGCCTGAAGGGCGATCGTTACGGGTTAGAGAAGGAGAATCAGAAATAGCCTGAAAGGCCCTGAACACCTCGTGCCTCCGTGTCAGTCTATGGGGCGCCCCGTGTGACGTCAGGAAGAGGTACCTATCCCCCTCCGGCCACCGTGATCGTCTCCCCGCGCACCTGCCGCGATGCATTCGACGCCAGATACAGCGCCGCCCCGGCGATGTCATCGGCTTCCATCAGCCGGTTTTCCATCGGCGACCCCTCCCATAGCGCCTTGCTGAACCCTGTCTTCACCATCCCCGGCGCGATGCAGTTCACCCGGATGCCGTGCTTGAACCATTCCAGGTCCATCACCCGAGTCATCATGATCAGTGCCGCCTTGGTGATGCCGTAAATGTGCAGCGCTTCCGGCGTGATCCCGCCGACCGACGATATATTGATGATGTTGCCGCTTTCTTGCTCGATCATCATCCGCGCCGCCATCTGCGACAGCATGAACGGCCCCTTCAGGTTGACGTTCATCGTCACGTCCCAAGCCCATTCCTCGGCATCGACCAGTGGTCCGCCGTATGGGTTCGTCCCCGCGCTGTTCACCAGGATATCGAGCCTGCCGAACTCCTTCCTGATTGACTCTATCAGATTCTTCGACGCTTCGACCTTGGCGATGTGTGACGCTATGCCTAACGACCGGTGTCCCTTTGCCTTGATTTCTTCCACGACGTTATCGATGTCCGGCTGCTTCCTGGCGCTGACGACGACGTCTGCACCGGCTTCGGCGAATGCCAGCGCGATCGACCGCCCGATACCCCGGCTCCCCCCGGCCACGAGGGCCACTTTACCTTCCAGTGAAAAATCAACAATTGCCATCTCTTCTCTCCTTTCCCTGTATCGTTGCTCCCAGAACCAGATCACTCCCCGACGCCAATCAACTCCCTGCCAGAAGCCGGATGGTATGTCAAGAAGAACGCGGAAAGCCGGTACAGTGTCAATACCGTATTTGTGTTTGTCAGCATGGTTCAGGGGAAATGTTGACCATAGCAGCGGCATACATGAAAGGCAATCCTAAGACGTTTCTCAGGCTCATATCTGCAGCGCATATCCAATATATGAACAGTTCAGCTGGGTCCGACAAGAAATCCATAGAAGATTGACAGACACATCACCTTTATGCCAAATTATCCCCATTCTGATCCTGTAGTCCATAGATAGACTCAGCGGTCCTATCTTCATCGATGTGCAATCTCCCGTCGCGTGGGCGTTCAAGCTCTATCGCGTCACAGATTCTCGTAAACCAAGGAGGCGTCAATGAAATCAACAGCGAAATGCTACGACAAGCTGCGATCGTATCTGGAAACAGTTCCTCTGATCGACACGCATGACCATACCGGTGATGTGGTCGAGGAATACACCGATCCAATTGCTGTGGTCTGTGGGGGGTATTTCAGTCACGATCTGATGAGTGCCTCGTCAGCGAAAGAAATAGACTTTGTAAGGGATTCATCCAAGAGCATGGACGAGCGATGGCCCGTACTTGAAAAGGCCTGGATGCGCAGTTGTCACACCGGTTACGCGAGGGTGACAAAAATGGTGCTCCGGGAGTTTTATGGGGTCGATGAACTTAGCCTTGCCGCACTCAAAGGGATGAAAGACAAACTGATGGATATGGGGGACCGGAAGCTATTCACAAAGCTTCTCAACAAAGCGAAGATAAAAGCGCGACTTGAAGACTGTTGGGCCGATTGGGATAAAGTATACGATAAGACCTACAAGATGTCTCCCAAAGGCAAGCTGGTCATAGGGATACCTTTCTTCCATGCGGTCTCGTCACATGAGGAGATAAAGCGGCCGGGAAACAGCGTGGGAATAGACGTGACGACGCTTGACGAATACGTGGTTGCCTGCCGCGAGGTGTTTGATCGTTTCAAGAGCTTTGGTGCTGTTGCCTTCAAGGACCAGTCGGCTTACTCGAGAACGCTCGAATACACCAATCCGACCCGAGCCGAAGCCGAAGAGGTGTTCAATTACCTCATGGCCGATCCCAGACGAACGGTGGGCCATCCGGATGGTAAGAGGAAACTGGATGACTATCTCTTCCATTGCTTCATGAGAATGGCAAAGGAGATGGAGCTTCCCGTGCAGATACACACGGGGCACATGGCGGGCATCTGGAACGATATCGAAAAGACAAATGCAGTGAAACTCAGATCTGTCCTTGAGCTGCACAGAGATGTGAGATTCGATCTTTTCCATGCCAACTGGCCCTACAGTGGCGAGCTGCTTTATCTCTGCAAGAATTACCCAAACGTTCACATTGATTTCTGCTGGGCAAATATCATTGATCCGGTCTACTGCCAGCGGATGTTTAAGCAGGCCTTGTCATCGGTCCCGCATGGGAAAATCCACGCTTATGGATCCGATTTTGGAGGACATGCCGATCGCGCATGGGCCCATGCGTCGATGGCCCGCGATAATGTTGCCATAGCCCTTTCTGAAATGGTTGACATGGCGTATCTGGATCTTGACGAGGCAAAGGAAGTTGCCCGAATGTGGCTGTTTGATAACGCCAACGCGTTCTTCAAATTGGGGATAACGTACTGATGTCGACGGTATCGACGGTCATCGGGGCAGACGAACGACAGCCCGAATGTCGTCATTATGATGAATTGCACGGAGAAGAGTGCATTTGATCGATGCAGCCGGGAACAAACCGAGCCATAGCCAATCCACAACAAGCCGGGGGGGATGCCTGGGCCAACAGCTGTTTGCTGAGCGTAGGCTTTCTCTGCCCAATCAGAGAAGCGCATAAAATCATGGGATGTCCCCATAGACAGCAGCTCTTACGGGGGATCACTGAAGAATCGTATCCAGGTCAAGGGCCGCTCGCATCAGCGCCTTGGTGTAATCCTGCTCAGGTGATGTATAGATCTTTTCTGCCGGTCCCTGCTCAACGATCCGGCCATCCCTCATGACGATGATCTCGCTGCAGAGCGCTCGGACCACCTTCAGGTCGTGACTGATAAACAGGTAGGTCAGGTTGTGCTTTCTTCGCAGGTTTCTGAGTAGTTCGATAATCTGTGCCTGAACCGTCATGTCCAGCGAAGAGGTCGGTTCATCCAGGATTATAAAACGCGGATGCATAATTATCGCTCGGGCCAGCGCCACTCGTTGGCGCTGGCCACCGGAAAACTCGTGGGGGTAGCGATCCTGCATCTCCGGATCGAGGCCGACCTCGAGAAGGGATTCGGCTACCCGCCGGCGCCGGTCTGCGGCCGTCAGCCCAGGACGGTGAACCTTCAGCCCGGCTTCAATGATCTGGTTGACGGACTGGCGGGGAGAGAGACTCCCATAGGGATCCTGAAAGACGATCTGCATGGATGCCCTTAGAGGCTTCATCATCTTGGACGACAATCCCTGGATCGACTGGGCGTCGAAATAAATCTCCCCTCGACTCTTGATAAGCCGGAGCAGCGCCATGGCCAGGGTCGTCTTGCCGGAACCCGATTCTCCCACAATCCCCAGGCTGTGGCCCCGGAGGAGGGTCAGCGAGACATCATCAACGGCTTTCAGTACGCGCTTGGGAGCAAACAGGCCCCTGGTCAGGTTGAAATGGACCGCCAGGCCCTCTGTTCTAAGCAGAACCGGTGCAGCCGGGTCGCCGGGGTCCGGATCCCCCTTAGGTTCTGCCGCCAGCAGATGCTGGGTGTAGGCATGCTTCGGTTCGGCGAAGATCTGCTGCGCCGTTCCCTGCTCCACCAGTCGGCCGTTGGTCATAACGCATACTCGGTCCGCCATGGCGCGCACGATCCCCAGATCGTGCGTTATCAGCAACAGGGACATGTTCATCCGTGCTTTCAGATCCGCCAACAGCTTGAGAATCTGGGCCTGAACCGTGACATCCAGTGCGGTGGTGGGCTCATCTGCGATCAGCAAGTCCGGTTCGTTAGCCAAGGCCATGGCGATCATGACCCGCTGTCGCTGGCCGCCCGAAAGCTCATGGGGATAGGCCTTGAGCCGTTCCTCTGCCCGGTGCAATCCCACCAGCTTCAGCAGCTCCAAGGTTCGATCCCGTGATTCTCTCCTACCCAGAGCCTGATGTACGAACAGGATTTCGCCGATCTGGCGTTCGATGGTGTGGAGGGGGTTGAGGGAGGTCATGGGCTCCTGGAAGACCATGCCGACCCGGTTGCCGCGGATCTTCAGCATGTCATCATCCGAAGCGCCGATCACTTCCTGGCCGTCAACCTTCACCGATCCCGTGGGATGGCTGGCCTGGCGTTCCGGCAACAGCTGCATCACCGACAGAGCGGTTACCGACTTCCCGGAGCCGGATTCCCCAACCAGCCCCACCGTTTCGCCCTGATCGATGTGGAAACTGACGCCGGTGACCACCTCCTTCCCGTGGAAGGCCACAGACAGGTCGCTGATATCCAGTATCGGTCGGCTCATGTGACAGACCGCCTTGGATCGAATGCATCGCGCACCGCTTCTCCCACAAAGATCAGTAGCGTCAACATCACGGCGAGGGTAGAAAAACCGGCGAGGCCCAGCCACGGTGCCTGGATGTTGGCCTTGCCCTGGGCCAGCAGTTCGCCCAGGGAGGGAGAGCCGGCCGGCAATCCGAAGCCAAGAAAATCCAGTGCGGTAAGGGTTGTAATCGATCCGTTTAGGATAAAGGGCAGAAACGTCAGGGTGGCCACCATGGCATTGGGCAGAATATGGGTGGTGACGATTTTGAGATTCAATTCGCCCATCGCCCGGGCCGCCCGCACATAATCGAAATTGCGGGTGCGGAGCACCTCTGCGCGCACCACCGCTACCAGCGCCATCCACTGGAATAGCAGCAGCAACAGAAGCAGGCTTACCGGGTTCGGCCTGATCAGACTCGACAGGATGATCAGCAGAAACAGCACCGGCAGTCCCGCCCAGATCTCAACTGCACGTTGCCCGAAGAGATCTATCCAGCCGCCATAGTATCCCTGTATTGAGCCGACGGTGATACCGATCAGAGAACTGAAGAACGTCAGGCAGAGACCGAAGACTATCGACAGGCGGAACCCATAGATGATCCGTGCCGTCACATCCCGGCCGATGTCGTCGGTGCCCAGCCAGTGGCGCCACGAGGGGGCCTCGGGCACGGGACCGGCGGTACGCAGATCAATCGTCTCGTAGTTGTACCGGATCGGCGGCCAGAGCATCCAGCCGTCTCCGGCCTCGATCATGTCCTGCACCGCATGGGAACGGTACTCCGCTTCCGTTTCAAAAACGCCGCCGAAGGTGGTTTCCGGGTAGGTGGCAAGAACAGGGAAATAGAGTTTGCCTCGATATCCCATCACTAAGGGCTTGTCGTTGGCAATGAATTCGGCCATGAAACTCAGAATCATCATGGTGCCGATGACCCAGAGACTCCAGTACCCGCGGCGATTCGCTCTGAAGTTTGCCCAGCGCCGGCGCATCAGGGGAGAAAGGAGTGGTCGATGCCCCTTCTCTGATCCGGGTCCGGACGGCTGCACGACAACGGCTCGTTCAATGGTATCGGCTTCGGTCACGTCATACCTCCCGGGTCTCGAAGTCGATCCGTGGATCGACGAGGGTATAGGTCAGGTCGCCGATCAGATTAAGAACCAGTCCGATGAAGGTGAAGCAGAACAGCGTGCCGAAAACGATGGGATAATCCCGCTTCATGATCGCCTCAAAACCAAGTAGACCCAGACCGTTTATCGAGAAGATCACCTCAATGAGCAGCGCACCGGTGAATAGCACCCCTACCAGCGCAGCGGGAAAACCGGCCACAACCACCAGCATTGCGTTTCGGAAAACGTGCCCGTAGAGTACCTGACGCTTGTTCAGTCCCTTGGCCCGGGCGGTCAATACGAACTGTTTCGATATCTCTTCGAGAAAGCAGTTCTTGGTCAGCATGGTTAGGGTCGCAAACCCACCGATGGTCAGGGCGGTGACCGGCAGGATCATGTGCCAGAAGTAGTCGGCAACCTTGCCGAAAAGAGACAGTTCTTCGAAGTTGCGGGAGACGATCCCTCGCAGAGGAAACCAGTCCAGATAGCTGCCCCCGGCAAAGAATACGATAAGAAAGATGGCAAACAGAAATGCAGGCACGGCATAGCCGGCGAAAATCACCCCGCTGGTCCATGCATCGAATCGGGAGCCATCCCGCACCGCTTTGGCAATACCCAGGGGAATCGAGATGCTGTATACCAGCAGCATCGACCACAGCCCCAAAGATATGGATACGGGAAGGCGTTCGATGATAAGATCCAGGACCGGACGCCCCTGGTGGAGGCTCTCCCCCAAATCGAGGCGGACATACTCCCCGAGCATCTTTAGGTATCTCACGTGCAGGGGCTTGTCAAAACCGAAAGCCTTCTCGATCTCCTTGATGATCTCCGGATCCAGGCCCTGGGCGCCGGGGTACCTCGTCGACGCACCCTCTGTGGCTCTCTCTGCCCGGGTTCCGCCAGTCGCTGCGCTGCCGCTGAACCGTGAGGTCGCTGCCGTGTCTTGTCCTGTCAGCTGAGCCACCATCTGATCCACCGGTCCACCCGGGGCCAGCTGGATAATGAAGAAATTCAGCGTAATGATCCCGAGGAGTGTTACGGGGATCAGTAGTAGTCGTTTGAGAATGTATCGGGCCATTTGTGATTTCCGATTCTTGATTTATGATTTTCGATTGCAGCAAATGCGTAGACTAAAGGTTCTGGGTTCAAGGGTTGATGGATCCGTAAAAAGTCCGAAAGACCGTCACTCCCGCGAAGGCGGGAGTCCAGAACCTATTGAAAACACTGGATGAGCGCTACGCTTCACTTTGTGTCCCGCCTTCGCGGGAATGACAGAAGAAGATGATATCTGACTTTTTACGGGACCATCAATCTTCCATTACGCCCTCAGTCCACAAGCTCTATCCGTGCAGCCCTCTCCTCGTCGTACCACCACCCATTGGGAAACGGGGACTCGTAGGCCGCCACGTCTTCACGCTCCGGCCGGCCGAACCGGTCCCAATAGATGATATGATGTCCATGTATTGCGTCGAGAAGAATCTCATGGAACCCCCACAGCAGAACCCTATCGAGAGCACGGCATGCGGTTATCATCTCTTCGAGGGTAGTGACCCCCATTGCATTCTCGACCAAGGCGTCCACCACTGGACGTGTTATCCCGGCGATGTTTTCGCTGAAAGGTTGCTCCGCCGACGCTGAGTGGAACCAGTCGAACAACTCGAGAACCGGCGGCATGAGTATGCCCGAGTCTCGAATCATCGCCTCATATTCCAGGTTCTGTCTTAGATGGATGAACTGTGCCGATTCCACCATTCGGATGCTGCCGGTGATGCCAAGAAGTCTCAACGCATAGAAATAGGGCAGAAGTGTGCGTTGGTTCGCAGCGGAAACCGAGAGGAATTCGATTTCGAACGGCTCGCCGTGGTCGTTGACCAGCACACCGTCCCTGATCCGCCAGCCGGCTTGTGCCAATAGCTCCTTCGCTCTCTTGAGGGGGGCGCGACTTCGTCCGCTGCCTGAGGAGTGCGGGTATTGGAAAGCCTCCGCGAACAGACGGTCCGGCAATTGATCCCGAAAAGGTTCCAGCAACGCAAGCTCCTTCTCGTCGGGCAGTCCTCGTGCAGCCAGCACAGTTCCAGGGAAATAGCTTGCGGCACGTTCCTGCATGCCGTAATGCAAAACACGATTCTGCCAATCAAAATCCATGGCGAGGGCCAAGGCTTCGCGCACCCGGATATCTTTGAACCGCTCCATGCGATTGTTCAGTGAAACGACGGCTCGTACACCGGTTTCCATCTTGTATTCCCGGCGATCGATGAGCAACCATCCCTTGTCACGTGCCGGAATATCGTAGGCCGTGGCGAGAAAGCGCAGATCCATCTCTACCCAGAGATCCGTCAGACCCTTGCGAAAAGCCTCCCGGGATACGATGGCATCCCGGTAGACCTCGTACTGCATTTCATCGAAATTGTAGAGACCTTTGTGAACGGGGATGTCTTTGCCCCAGTAGTCGGCTACCCGCTCGAAACTGATATGTCGCCCCTGCTTCACATCCGCAACACGGTAGGGTCCGCTGCCCAGGGGCGGTTCCAGAGTGGCCGCTTTCGGATCACGGTGTTCCCAGTATTGCGCCGGCAGGACCGGCATGTAGGTCAGAAGCCTGATGTTGGATGGCGTCAGTTTGCCTGTGAGCCGGAGAATGAATTCACGCTCGTTCAGGACTTCGATAGAGTCAATGAAATGCAGGAAGTCTCGCCAACCGATGGAGGTCTTAAGGATCTTGACCGTGGCCTTCACATCCTTTGCGGTAACCGGAAGACCATCGTGCCATCGTGCTCGAGGGTGCAGGCGAAAGGAAATGTTGAACCTATCTTCGGCCACCCGAATCCCGTCCGCCAGTTGCCCATAGAATCCGCTCATCTCGTCACCGGATCTGGAGATCAACTGGTTGTAGATGTTTCCCAGGCCCGGCGCTGGGACGAGAAAGTCAGAGATGGGAGAAAGGGTGTTGAAATCGGTCTGGGTCGCCATGACGAGAGTGCCCCCCTTGGGGGCGTCCGGATTCACATAATCGAAATGCTCAAAATCGGCAGGATACTTCAGGTCATGGAAGAATGAGATGCCGTGTCTGTAGCCCTCACCGGCAGTGTCTGCGGATACGGGTCCACAGCAGAGCGCACCGATAATCAGAAGCAGGATCAAGTGAAGCTGAAACAAGCGGGGTCGCAGGTGACGGATATGGGTGCTTACGGGCATATGAAATACAGATACCACCTCAGGGCCTTGCTGTAAAGACTGCTCATCCCGAGTTTTGTCAAAGCCTCGGCCGAATGTCGGTGGCCGATGATAAAATCAGCAGCACTCACCTATATGCACTTGAAATCACAGAAAGATAGCGCTGGTAGAATCGAACGCAGCCCTCTTGATGCATATCACTACAAGTGCTGACTCTTCCATTGACATA
>JAZFSW010000117.1:0-2983 GCA_036446375.1 Desulfobacterales bacterium
TAGGCAATTTTGGGCAACGTTGAGGTCACCTCTGCAGAACGATAAAAACGTCGTAAGTTTCAGAGCTCCTATCTGAGCATCTGTAGTTTCATCGTATCAAGATGTCGAGTGCGTTGCGATGGAGCCCGCTTCCAACGCTACGTGTTATTGGCCAATTTATCCACGCGATGCCTTAGAGAACGAAAGCTGATCCCGAGAAGCTCAGCGGCTCTGGTCTTATTGTTGCCCGCATATGAAAGAGCCCTTTGAATGTATTCCTTCTCGATCTTCCCCAGTATATCATCCAGAGATACGCCGTCAGCGACCGCATTGAGATCAAAACGATCCTCTGTCCCTTCAATCCAGCGATCATTGAAGGATCGCTTATGCACTGACAGCGCCAGGCTGTCCGGAAGGATGATATTGGTATTGGAAAGCGCCACACTTCTTTCCATCAGGTTTTCAAGTTCACGAACATTGCCGGGAAAATCATACCGGTTCAGAAAATCAATGGCATAGGACGATATCTTTGATATCTCTTTGCCCATTTCACGGGAATATTTCTCCAGAAAATGCTGGGCAAGCAGGCGGATATCGCTTTGTCTCTCCCTGAGGGGGGGGACCTTTATATCAATGACATTGAGGCGGTAAAAGAGGTCCTCCCTGAACCTGCCGGCAATAACCTCGTCTTCCAGATTCTTGTTCGTAGCTGAAACAATTCGTATGTCGACAGCAATATTCTCGGTTCCGCCAACGGCGTTGAATACCCTCTCCTGAATAACCCTCAGCAGTTTAACCTGTAGTGGAAGGCTTAACTCCCCGATTTCATCTAAAAAAACAGTCCCTTGATCCGCCAGCTCAAACAATCCTTTCTTATCCTGGACTGCACCGGTAAACGCACCCTTCTTGTGACCGAAAAGCTCACTTTCCATCAGTGCTTCCGGAATACTTCCGCAGGTAATGACCACAAAAGGTCCATCGTTTCGATCACTCTGTTCGTGGATGGCTCCGGCGATCAGTTCCTTTCCAGTGCCGCTTTCACCGGATATCAACACATTGGTTTTTGTCGTGGCCACTTGACGAATCATATCGTAAATCTGCATCATTCCCGAACTGTTACTGACGATCCTCCCAAAATGCAGGGTTGTCTTGAGTTCTTCGTCAAGAACCTCCTTTTCGTGCTCAACGGTTTTCAAGGACAGCGCTTTGGCAATATTGCGTTTCAGCTCTTCGGTGTCGAACGGTTTGGGCACATAGTCAAACGCGCCGTCATTCATTGCCTCTACCGCTGTTTCGGTTGTTGCATAGGCCGATATCATGATAACGATGCATTGATGATCTTTTTCCTTGGCTGCTCTCAAGACATCAAGGCCCGGGATATCACCCAGGCGCATGTCACATAGCAAGAGATCAAAATCTGTTTTCTTTATCATTCCAATGGCTTTCTTGCCATTTTCCGCACCTGAGACCCTATAGCCCTCCCGTCTCAACATGACATCAAGCATTTCACGCATGCTCAATTCATCATCAACGACCAGTATGTGAGCCGGGCTGTCTTTCATCAGTGCTGTCCGTGCGCCAAAATGGCAGGCGTATGTCCTGCAGCTGTTCGCGGTGCATCTGTTCTCATGGGTGGGTTTCCTCAAATACAACCCTGCCGCCCACCATGGTAAGTACCGCTTTCCCCTTTACCTCCCAACCTTCAAACGGGGTGTTGCGGCTAATGGAATGAAACCGGGAGGGTGCGATGGTATCGGACCGAGAGGGGTCAAGTATCGTGATGTCGGCAGGTGCGCCAACCTTGATATGGTTATCTATTCCGAGAAGACGGGCGGGGTTCGTGGACATCTTTTCAATCAGTCCGGCAAGGGTGATATCGCCGTTTTCGACAAGTTTCAGGCCCAGGGAAACGGAGGTCTCAAGACCGATAATGCCATTTGCTGCCTGATCGAATTCCACTTGTTTTTCAACAGATGAATGAGGTGCATGATCGGAAGCAATGATATCGATGGTTCCATCGGCAAGACCCTCAATAATAGCGGCTCTATCGGCCTCAGAGCGCAGGGGGGGGCTCATCTTCGCATGGGTGTTATACCCTTCAACAGCAGCCTCGGTGAGGGTGAAGTAATGGGGTGCAGTTTCTGCGGTAACGTTCACCTGTCTCTTCTTTGCTTCCCGGATCGCAGCGACCGATTCCAGCGTGCTGACATGGGCGATATGCAGCCGGCTGCCGGTCAGTTCGCAAAGGGCGATGTCCCGCATCACCATGATGCTCTCAACGGCATTGGGGATGCCGGCCAGCCCCATACGGGTGGATGTGGCGCTCTCGTTCATGACACCATCTGCAAGCAGGCAAAGGTCTTCACAATGTGAGATCACCGGCAGGTCAAAGCCCCCGGCATACTCCAGAGCGCGACGCATCAATTGGCTGTTCATTACCGGGCGGCCATCGTCGGAGACCGCAACGGCTCCGGCTGCCTGTAACTCACCGTATTCACATAACTGTTCCCCTTCAAGCCCCTGGCTAATGGCTGCAACCGGGTAAACACGTATCGTATCGGCTTCGGCTGCTTTTCGGAGAATGTACTCTGTAACCTGTCTGGTATCATTGACCGGTTGCGTATTTGGCATGGTACAGACCGCAGTAAATCCCCCGGCAGCAGCAGCCCGAGTGCCCGATAGGATGGTCTCTTTGTATTCATGGCCCGGCTCACGAAGATGGACATGCATATCGATGAATCCGGGAGCAACGATCTGGTTGGATGCATCGATCACCCGGTCGGCCAGTAAATCCCTATCTGAAGTCGATTGCGCGCCGTTGGGTTTCCGACTTTCGATGGAAGTAATCTTTCCGTTTTCGATGACCATATCCATCGGGCCATCCACTGTACCCGGATCGATGATTCTGCCGCCCTTAATCAGCGTTCGCGTCAATTGCACCTCCCACTACCAGCAATAGCAGTGCCATCCGAACAGCAACACCATTGGTTACCTGTTCCAGGAT
>JAZFSW010000118.1:0-2205 GCA_036446375.1 Desulfobacterales bacterium
ACCTGTTTATAGACAGCCTGTCCATAAGCGCCGCCGCGGCTCTTACCGAAATAGAGCATTGCGCCAATCAGGCTGCATATCGATGCTGAAGCGCCGATCGTCTGCTCTACCCCGGCCAGATACGATACGAAGAATCCGAGAACTCCCCCCAGGGTGTAGAGGACAATGGTTCGGTGGGTTCCGTATTCAGCCAACACCAGAGCGGATAGCTGCCTGAATGCCAGCATATTGAAAAGAATATGAAGGATATTGCCGTGCAGATAGTTGGCGGCAAGCAGTGACCACCATCGGTGAGCTGTATCGATCGGAACTGAGCCTGTTGCACCGAGGAGCAAAAGACTCCGGCTACCCGGTGACAGGAAACGAAAGGGATCATTCAGCGACAGGATGATCCCGGCCGGTTCAATCAGCAGGGAGATGACATACATGCCGATATTGACATAAAGGATCGCGCTGATGAGTAGATCGGCATTGGCCAATCCCCGGATCAGCGCATTGTCCTTCCACCAGGATCCGGGATGTGTCGTGTTGCAGTAGGGGCAACGGGGTTCATCTGCACTGATCAGCTTATTGCAGTGTGGGCAAAGGATGGATCCCTTTCGTTGTTTTGCCATTTTGTCTATTGTGATTATTGGAGGGTGGTGTGTTGGCGATTTCCGTTGGCTTCAGACGGCAGAGGGAATGTGGGTGTCATCGATGGTGCTTCTGAATTGCCAAAGAAATGGGCCATGATCCCTGAGAGTTGACTTCGCAGAAGGGAATAGGAAAAATGCCTGGCGGCAATCTCGTAGTTTTCGGTCACCATCTTTTCTTTGCGTTCCGGGGAGTTGAGGATTTCCATCACGCTTTCGACGGTCTTCTTGGTTAGAAAACCATCCATCACGGGCAGATTGAATCCCAGAGGCTCAATATCCCGGACAAAGGTGGCATAGCGATTGACAAGGATCGGTTTCTTGAAATAGACCGCTTCGAGAAAGGCGTTCCCGAAACCTTCAAACAGGCTGGGGTAGGTGATAAAATCGGCATGGGGGTAAACATCCCAAAGGGAGTACTTCGTACTGCCGTTTCCATTTCTTGTCAGGGGGTCGGCGTTCCTTGTTTCTATCACCCGAAGATCCACGCTATGTTCGCAGGCATAGTCCTTTAGCCACTCCGCGTACTCAAACCCTTCGTCTCCTGCTTCATGGGATACCACCAGCTTGTTCAGTGGGTCCTTTAATTCCTTGAGCAGCTCAATCGCATGTTCGATGCCCTTTCTTCTCACAATACGGGTGGGCTGCAGAATCATCCGGTCATTCGGTTCAAGTCCGATGGATTCCCGAAAGATCTCCCGTGCACTATCATCGGTTACCGGTGGGTTCTCAAAATCCAGGACATTGGGGATGATGATGGAAGAGATTCCGGTACGGTGGGCCAACTGCTCCTGGGCTTCTGAATTGATGACCACATGCTGGATATTGGGCATCCGTGGCGGAAAGGCCATGCGAAGGTAGTCACCCACTGCGTTTATAGAGAATCGGACCCTTTCCCAGGAGAAATCATGATTGTGTGAAATGGTGGGGATCTGTGTTTCCGCGATGGTCTCGGTCAGGGCCAGACCCAGGGGAATATGCATCGGGATGGAAAGCACATTTTCAGCGATGAGAATATCTATGTCGAATTCATTGATGAAATTGTGGAGATGGAGTTTCAGGAGGGACCGTAGACGATGGATCGCCTTTGTGACGAGAGGGGTGCGTTGTCTTTCTTCAAGAACCCGCTGGTTGATCCACTGATATTTTTCATTCTGGAAATGGGCTTCCGGAACCAATACGCTTCTTTTGGGGTCCCGATCGAGTTTCCCGGCAAACCAGAAACACCGGTGCCCATTCTGCTCAAAGACCTCGGCCCATTTCATGGCCTCTAATGTAACGCCGTCTGTCCCTGAAAATCGGGTGGAGACAAATCCGATGTTCATACCCATATTGTTTTCCTGATCATACGATCCCTATCGATTTGGCCCAATCAATCCATGCACATGGTCTTCAATAAAATTCAAGCCACCGCACCTATCAGATCCAGCCCCCGTCCACAAGGATTATTTCTCACCGTTTGCCATCTTTTCCCCGAAGGATACTCTCTATGGCATCTAAACGGGATCAATTCCACTCTGTGGTACTGATGATGCCGCACCATATCCAGGATATTTCGAATCGTTTCAGTTCT
>JAZFSW010000119.1:0-6812 GCA_036446375.1 Desulfobacterales bacterium
TCGGGAGCATAGAAATCGGAGCATTTATACAGGAAATATGCCGTTTGGCTTGTCACGCAAAACCCATGGGCAAACCCTTCCGGTATATACAGCTGACGCGGCGTTGTCTCAGACAGCGTAATCCCTGCCCATTTTCCGAAAGTTGCTGAGCCGGGCCTCAGATCAACGGCAACATCAAAAATCTCACCGGCAATGACCTGTATGAGTTTGGCCTGGGGTCTTTGTTTCTGAAAGTGCAATCCCCGAAGCGTGCCCTTAACCGAATAGGAGAGGTTATCCTGGACAAAGACCGGTAGAATACCGGAAGCGTTGTACCGGTCCTGATGATAGGTCTCCAGAAAGAACCCACGGGGATCGCTGAACACCTGAGGTTCAATAATGAGCACATCTTCAATCGCAGTCGGCGTAATTCTCATTCCAGGGGCCTTTCAAAGGTCAATACCTCCAGCAGGTATTGACCATAGCTGTTTTTCAAAAGGGGTTGAGCGAGGGCTTCCATTTGCCTGGCATCGATATATCCCCTTCGATAGGCAATCTCTTCGATACAGGCGACCTTGAGGCCCTGCCGGCTTTCGATGGCTTCAATGTAGTTCGAGGCCTGGATAAGGGTCTCCAGAGTTCCGGTATCAAGCCAGGCGATACCACGTCCAAACAACTCCACATGAAGCTGTTTCTCCTTCAGGTAGGCCATATTCACTTCGGTAATTTCCAGCTCTCCCCGTGGAGAGGGGGAAAGATCCGCTGCGATGTCCAGAACCTGGTTGTCGTAAAAATAGAGCCCGGTAACCGCATAGTTAGACCTCGGTTTCTCGGGTTTCTCTTCAATGTGGTTGGCTTTTCCACTGCTATCCAGTGACACGACACCGTAGCGTTCCGGATCCTTGACCCAGTATCCGAAAACGGTGGCCCCTTCTTCCCGCCTGCTCGCCCGCAGAAATCGGTCGGCAAGCCCATGGCCGTAAAAAATGTTGTCTCCCAATATGAGACAGACATGATCGTTTCCCACAAAACGCCGACCGATGATAAACGCTTGCGCCAATCCTTCCGGACGGGGTTGTTCGGCATATTCCAATGAAATGCCCCACTGGGATCCATCCCCGAGCAGTTTCTGGAAATGAGGCAGATCATGGGGGGTCGAGATGATGAGTATCTCACGGATGTCGGCGATCAGCAGCGTCGAGAGGGGATGATAGATCATCGGCTTATCGTAAACGGGAAGCAGCTGTTTGCTAACCGCTTTGGTTATCGGATAAAGCCTTGTGCCTGAACCGCCGGCAAGAATAATACCTTTCATCACTCATCTGCTCCTTTTGCGTTATCGAAAAGAAATACAGGAAAGCTGCTTTTGATCCATATCCCAGATGGTGCACAACCCGTGGGTTAATGCACCACAGGTCACGATGCACGACGGGCGGGTGGCAAGATCAATCGTTTGGCCGGGGGACATGGGTTCCGTTGCGATGCCGGTGTCTGTCAATCCTGTGATCTCAGGTTCATGGCTGTGGCCACGAAACAGGATTTCCCGAGGATATTCACTGAAAAATCGCCGGGCCCATTCTGCTTTCAGTTCACGAATCATGCTGGAAAGTCCGAGTTCCTGCACAAATGGCAACGAGTGGGCAAAGACACCATTTCCGGGCGCCAGCATGGGGGGCAATGCCTGTAAATACGCCAGCGTCTCTTGTGATACCAGACCATTTTCCCAGCCCAGGTGGTTGACCACCACTGCATGGTCGTTATTGCCCTTCACAGCAGAAATATCATCATGTTGAAGCAGCTGGACGCAAGCATCGGCGGTTTCCGGTAAAAAGGAATCGCAGATATCACCGAGATGATAGATCCGGGTGCATCCCTGTCCCCGGAGAAAGTTAATCCCGTCGGCAATCGTCTGGGGCCTTCCGTGGCTGTCTGCAATGATCCCCAGTTTCCCGCAGACGACGGATGCTACGGACGCTACGGACGCTTCAGTTGATTGGTCTTCCATGCTTTCATCATACCCGACATGTGGCAATTTCTTGACAGGTTCCCGCAAGAAAAATGGCCGGAACCCATGATCGACACCGGGGAAAAGATGCCGCGTCGCCTTCCGAAACGTTGCGCAGATACGCTGGTATATCCTGAACTGAGCTCCACCAGAAACCATATACTGCATTAATATGTATCACAATAACGCAACTCGAACAAGCCGGAACATCGAAGATCCGCACTTGACTTTTGGGCGTGCATGCTGTATAGTAATAATCTCATTTGCGCTTTCCGAAAAAAGGCATCATACACCCTCCTCTATCAAGGGTTATCACTTTCCTTTTTGAAATAAAGCTTTATCCACAATCCAAGCACCCTTGTGTTTACATTAACAGAAAGAGGTTAGAATGGACGATTTTTTATATAATGTTCGGACCGGCAACCAGAAACGTACCGATGGAAACCACAGGCAGCAGAGCAACTACAACAATCGAGGCTATGACAGGCAACGGGGAAGAGAGGGCAGGAACGGATACACGCAACGCGGTGCCCATCAGGATCAATGGCCTCTTATCAAGAAAACACTGGAAGAGATCTCCGAAAACCAGAAACGCATTGCGGTAGCCGATGAGCGCAGGGCAAAGGCCGCAGAACGCCAGGCCAAGGCCCTGGAAAATATCTCTATCTGCCTGGGACATGTGCCTGCAGTCGATATTGCAGACGTGGAAACAGCTCCGGTATCTTCACCGGAAAACGAACAACCCGAAACGGCTCCGGTGGAGGAATCTGCAAAAACCGAACGTGAAAAGGTCATGGATATGATCCTTGAGATGCGAAAAGAAAGGGTGAGTTATGTGAAGATCGCCGCGCGTCTGTCGGCAATGGGTATTCCGACGTTTTCCGGAAGGGGTCAATGGAGGGGGCACACCGTATCTAGCCTGTGTCGTCCGTAAAGCAGCACGACAAGCGTTGCCACTGTCTGTATGTGTGGCGATATCCCAGGAAAGGATTTTCTGCTCGACCCCGCAGGTGCAACCCAGACCGGGAGGACTACCCATAGCGAATGCCGTCCACGGGATTGAGCCTGGAAGCCTTGATGGCCGGATACAGCGAGGCCAAGAAACAGAGCACAAGGGTTGCCGATGCGATGATTAATACGTCCGATGGTTCAAGCATCACCGGCAATGTAGTGAAGTAGTATACGTCTTCAGGCAGCTCAATGAAATGGTACTGTTTGAGGATCGCGCACAGTATCGATCCGAGACACACGCCCAGAATCGTGCCCACTGCCCCTATCGTCAGTCCTCCGTAGACAAAAATCTTAATCAGGCTCCGATTTGTGGCTCCCATGGTCTTCAATATGGCGATGCCCCGGGTCTTTTCCATCACCATCATGATAAGCGCACTGGCGATGTTAAAAGCTGCGACAAGAACAATGAGGGTCAGGATAATAAACATCACGGCCTTTTGCAGCTTAAGAGCAGAAAACAGATTCTGATTCATCTGCATCCAATCCCTCACCCAGAAGGGGAAGCCCAGCTTTGCATTGATTCTTTCGGCCGTCTCCTTTGCCTCGAAGATCGCCTCCAATCGAATCGCTATCAGGTTCACCCCATCGTTTAGCCGCAGCATCTCTTGTGCGGTCCGTATATGGATATAGGCCATGGTCTGATCATATTCATGCATGCCGGAAGAAAAAATATCTGCCACCACAAACCGTTTCCTTGTCGGTAAATTCCCTTCTGAACCGGTGATCGCACCGGATGAGATCATGTAAATCACATCGCCCTTGGCCGCTGTGAGTTTCATGGCAAGCCCTTTACCCAGAACAATGCGGGGTGTTGCCTGAAGGGTTGATGGGTTTCCGGTTTGAAGAGTCGGTGTCAGGGATGAGGCGATCTTGTCGAGGGTCTCTGTCACCTTTCCTGCAGATTCTGGATCAATGCCTCTAATGATGGCTCCGGCAATACCGGATGAAGAACGAAGCATTGCCTGGGTATGAACCAGGGGGGTTGCTGCGACCACATTTTCCGTATCCTCAACACGGTTTATCACCGCATCAACGTCAGTAATCGGTTCCCCGTAGTGCATCAGTACCATATGGGACTGAATGCCGAGTATCCGATCTCGGATATCGATTTCGGCACCGGACATGACGGCAATAACTACAATCAACGCCATCACACCGACAGCCACACCGGCAATGGAGAGGAAGGTAATCAGAGAAACAAAAGCTTCTTTCTGTTTTACCCTTAAGAATCGTTGACTGATAAAATATTCAAAAGACATGGGAAAATGCGATATGAAGGCGTGGTTAACAACAAGTGCCAAGGTCGATGGCATGGCATCCAATTGGTTGCTATCATAGGTTGGATTGGCTCTGTTTACAAGTGATAAACGGCCGAGCCGGCCCCAAAAAAGCCAACTCCTGTTTATGGAGATGGGTCTGGGTCCGGGCGAACCTGAACTTTTCAGCCCAGGTTATTGACATTTGCATAAAGCCGCTATAATATTATCGGTTGCTATTGGCCCTATTTTGCAGGCGAAATCGCTGCCTTATCGCAGTAAAGGAATCAGATCATAGACGTTATCAAGACCATAGGCGAAATGCAGGACGGCACCGACCGCCTGAGAAGAAAGGGCAGAACCATCGCATTTGTTCCCACTATGGGCTACTTGCACGAGGGTCATCTGTCTCTGATTAGAGAGGGGGAAAAACACGGAGATCATGTGGTCCTTAGCATCTTTGTCAACCCCACGCAATTTGGCCCTGAGGAAGATCTGGATGCCTATCCCCGTAGTATCGAAAATGATCTGGCATTGGCGGAAAAAGAAGGGGTAGACACCGTCTTTCTCCCCAACGAAAAAGACCTCTATCCTGAAAGATACGAGACATATGTTTCTCAGGAAACACTCCCGAATCATCTCTGCGGTCTCAATCGTCCCATACATTTCAGAGGCGTTGCCACTGTGGTGACCAAGCTGTTCAATATTGTCAAACCCCATGTTGCAGTTTTTGGCCAGAAAGACTACCAGCAGCTTCTCGTTATCAAGCAGATGGTCCGGGATCTCAACTTCGGCATCGAAATTATCGGCGCGCCGACATTGAGGGAATCGGACGGCCTAGCAATGAGTTCCCGAAACGCAAATCTGCCGGCCCACCTACGGCCGTCAGCCCGCAGCCTCAGCCAATCGATGCATCATGCACAGGACCTTCTTCATAGAGGAGAAACGGATGCGCATGTAATTATACAGGAAACATCGGATTATATTTCCTCCCATCCGGAAACGGATATCGATTATGTTTCGCTGTGTGACCCCAATACACTGGTCGATGTAGACAGCATCTTACCACAGACACTCATGGCACTTGCCGTAAAGGTGGGTGGCGTTCGCTTAATCGACAGCATGATCCTGACACAATAACCTCAGAGGAACTTTACCACAATCCATACGACCCAATTACAGAGGAGAAAAGGTAATGAGCAAAGAAAAGCATTTTTTCACATCTGAATCCGTCACCGAAGGTCACCCGGATAAGGTCGCCGATGCTATCTCAGACGCAATCCTTGATGGGATTCTCAAAGAGGATAAAAAAGGCAGAGTTGCTTGCGAAACAATGATTACCACGGGGATCGCCTTTGTCGCCGGTGAAATCACGACCAGTAGCTATATTGACATCCCTGAAACGGTTCGAACGACCCTTCGTGAAATCGGATACTGTTCGTCCGACATCGGATTTGACTGCAATACCTGCGCGGTTATTACCAGTATTGACCAGCAATCAGCGGATATCGCACAGGGTGTCAATGTCGGCGAGGGGCTCTTCGACGATCAGGGCGCCGGCGATCAGGGCTTGATGTTCGGTTATGCCAATGATGAAACCGATGTGTTGATGCCGATGCCGATCAACTATGCCCACCAATTGTGCGAGCAGTTGGCTGCAGTGCGCAAGGACGGCACGCTGGATTTCCTCCGGCCCGACGGTAAATCCCAGGTGACCATCGAATACGAAGATGGTTCTCCCAAACGGGTCGATACTGTCGTTATCGCCGCCCAGCACGATCCGGATGTCAGCCACAAGAACCTGGAAGAGGGGATTATCGAATCCGTGATAAGAAAGGTTCTTCCCGCGGAGATGATGGACGACAAGACCCGGTTTCTGGTAAACACCACGGGCAAATTTGTCATCGGCGGCCCCATGGGCGATTGCGGGCTTACCGGTCGGAAGATTATCGTCGATACCTATGGTGGGTATGCCTGTCACGGTGGGGGCTGTTTTTCAGGAAAAGATCCTTCCAAAGTGGACCGGAGCGCCGCATACATGGGCCGGCATATCGCAAAGACGATTGTTGCCGCCGGCATTGCCAAGAAATGCGAATTACAGATTGCCTATGCCATCGGTGTTTCCAAACCGGTTTCGGTCCTGGTCGATCTGAAGGGAACCGGTATTTTACCGGAGGCACGAGTGGCGGAAATCATCAATGAGGTCTTCGATCTGAGGCCCGCTGCGATCATCGAGTATCTGGACCTACTGCGGCCCATCTATCGGAAGACGGCCGCATACGGTCATTTCGGTCGCAACGAACCCGAATTCACCTGGGAAAAGACCGGCAAGGTGGATGAAATCAAAGGGAAGAGTGGTTTCTAAGAACCTTTTGCCCCACAACAGGTGAAAAAGCACAGTAAGTCGAATAGCAGATATACCTAAGCGCAGGGCAAGAATATCTCACATAGGCAAGACGAAAGCTAGGTTTAGAGCTGAAAAACAAGCATATAAAGCTACTAGGCCTCCTAGTGGTTCATCTGTTAGTCAAAAGTCTGGATCACTAGCCGAAGCATATTCA
>JAZFSW010000120.1:0-3372 GCA_036446375.1 Desulfobacterales bacterium
GTCTTTCACCGCAGAGGCGCCGAGAACGCAGAGAAAAGCAATAGGCCAGTCAATTATCGTTTTGAAATGACTTCTTTTGTAATATTCGTTAGTTACCTCTGCGCCCTCTGCGCCTCTAGCGTAGCGGGCGGTGAAACGCAAAATGTGCCCGGAATACGTTACTGTATTCACGAATAAGAGTACTTAGTGGGCTGTAGGGAGCACCAAGAGTGGTGCGCCGGAAGGGCCTGAATATGGCGCATTCTGCGTGAACACAATCCAGGGCTCTTACTTCGGCTCCTTGGGCATACCGATCACTCTTTCGCTGATGATGTTCTTCTGGATCTGTGCCGTGCCTACAGACTTAGAGACTCAAGGAATTGGGGCTTCCGCCTTGTTGGCTGAATCTGAGACCGACCGGGCTATATGTTCTAACGAAGTTGTCGAAGAAGGGGAATCCCCTTTTCTCGGATGGACGTGTAACTAGGGGTTCAGTATTCTATCACGCTCCTGAATCTCCTCCACAGCTTGCCGATCTTTTCGAGCTCTGCCCTTGGCGATGGATTCTTTGGAGCACGTTCTTCTTGAGATTCTGCTGCCAATGACATTTTCGTTCCTGCATATTATCTTGTCGGTGTTGTTCGGATTGTTGTTATAGGCTTTGATTTCATCTTTCGAGAGACTGTTCAAACCGGCGGCCGGGTCGGCGGTGGCACAGCCAAGCAAGGCGATACAAGCAATAAGAACACACGCGATTAGTAGACGTTTCACCATGGTTTCCTCCTTGTTTTCTAGAATGTGCTCACTCTTTCTATTCATACTGCAAATCACAACGACTTCTAAATATCCAGCTTCCTGGTCGAAGCGTCGGTTAGAACTTCCTCAATGAGGCCCTTCAATCCCTCGAGTCTCTATGTCGGCTGGAACGGCAGGCGAGATGAATGAAATGATATAAGAAAATGACCCTGATTGGCCTTCCTACTTCGGCTCCTTGGGCATGCCAAGCACTCTTTCGCTGATGATGTTCTTCTGGATCTGTGCCGTGCCGCCGCCTATGATCAACCCCAGGTCGAGCATGTACCAGTATTGCCAGATTCCGCCATCCCGCTGGTAGGCGCTGCCATCATACAAGATTCCCAACTCACCCATGATGTCGACTGCAAGTCCCGCCATCTGGTGGTTCAGTTCACAGCCCTGGAGCTTGACGATCCAGCGAGAAGGGCCGGGGTCTTGGCCTTTGATGGAAGCGGTCATGTTGCGCATGCCGTTATATTTCATCGACAGCATGCGGGCCTGCAGTTTCATCAGTCGATCCCGGTAGCTGGGATTAGCCATAATCGGGGTGCCGTCTATCTGCTCCTTCTTCATCAGTTCCACAATGGAATGGAAACGGGATTCTGCTGCATTGGGATCCCCGAGATTACCCCGTTCATGCTTGAGCGTGGCATTGGCTACGAACCAGCCTTCTCCGCGTTTGCCAACGATCTGATCCTTGGGCACCCGTACATTGGTGAAGAACACTTCGTTGAAATGGGAATCCCCGTTCATCTGTTTCATGGGACGGATGTCGATTCCCGGCGTGTCTGTTTTTAACAGCAGGTAACTGATGCCGTCGTGTTTGGGCGCATCCGGTTCTGTCCGGACCAGTGCAAACATCCATTGGCTCTCCCGGGCACCGGAGGTCCAGATCTTCTGGCCGTTAACCACAAAGTCATCACCATCCAGCACCGCCTCGGTGGACAGGGATGCCAGGTCGGAACCCGATCCGGGCTCCGAATAGCCCTGGCACCAGGTGATTTCCCCGCGCACGCTGGGGGGGATATGCTGTTTCTTCTGTTCCTCGGTGGCAAGTTCGAGCAGGGTAGGTACCAGGCGAGGGTCGCCACTGTTACCGGGCCGTAGCTTAGCGAGGGCAAATTCTTCGGCGATGATGAGATTCTTCAAAATGTCCGGTTCGGCACCATAGCCACCATACGCTTTCGGAATGCTCCGTGCCGCATAGCCGTGTTCGATGAGGATTTGCTGCCACTTGCGCCCGTCCCCTCCTCTCTGGCCGGTCGGTGCTTCATGCCGGTGCTTCTTGATGAATTCACGGACGTCGTCTCTGAACTCCTCATGCGCCTTGCTGTATTTAAGATCCATAGCTGCTCCTCCGGGTTGCTGGAATGATTCGTGAGAAATCAGTCAAATTGGGCCAGGAGCCACTCCCCGGGTCTTTTACCGTGACCGACACCCGTTGGGTTACCGGCCGGTATCGTATTATCAGGGAGGGATAAGGCATTGCTTCTTGCTGGTGGAAACATGGCAAAGGCGCGATGGGTTGTCAAGAAATAAATGGAACGCATCAATGGCAAAGGGCAAACCCATCTGCCCGGAACACCTGGATCACGAGAGGATTGACAGGATCTGTCATCGCGTATAATATTAGCAGACATCATCAAGGTCCCCGGTGAGGAATAAGGGCCTTGTCAGAGGACGACCGACCCTTGAAATCGAATCCCTCTCTGCGGGACGCCAGCCCGCAGCGCAGAGCTGCCATATGGCTCCAAGAAGACATTCTGCGTGCAAGCCAAGGAGGCACCCATGTTAGAAAGACGATTGGAAGAGAAAAGCAGCCTGTCAAAGCTCCGAGACCGGGTTCTGACCATGCAGCCGACACCAAGAGTCGAAAGGCTTCGGCAGCACTATCTGGATACCCCGAACAAAGCTGTCATCGATCTCGGGCGTATCGTTACCCGAGTATGGAAGGAAACGGAAGGAGAACCATTGATCGCTCGCCGGGCAAAAGCCTTTGCAGCCACGGTTCGAGGGGTGCCGACCCATATCTACCCGGATGAGCTTTTCGTGGGCTGGTTGTTCCACGAGCCGCGCGCCACCGAGGTCGGGCACCGAGGCATTGGTCTGGCGGCCGAACTGGACACCCTTGGTACCAGGGAGTATACGCCCTTCAATATCAGTGAGGCGGACAAGAAAGAGCTGAGGGAGGAGATCTTTCCGTACTGGCAAACCCAGGGCTATGCCATACCCGTTCCGCCGGAACTGCAGAAGGAAGGGATCAGGGGCATCGGGGCAGTGGGTTTTCTGGCCCACTATGCCGTGAATTATGAGAAGGTCCTGAAGATAGGGCTCTTGGGCGTGAAACGGGATGCCGAGGAAAGGGTGGCAAGACTCGATCTTACCAAGGCCGACGATGTCAAGAAGTTGCCCTTCCTTGAGGGTGTCATTACGGCCATGGAGGGTGCCGCTGAGATAGGGGGCCGGTTTGCTGCAAAAGCACGGGAATTGGCAGACAGGCAAGAGGATGCCGCGCGAAAAGCCGAACTGCTGAAGATAGCCGAGAACTGCGATCAGGTTCCAGCCCATCCGGCACGGTCCTTTTATGAAGCGCTGCAA
>JAZFSW010000121.1:0-4250 GCA_036446375.1 Desulfobacterales bacterium
GTGTCCAGCGCTGATGTGCCGGCTATCGGTCCAATGCCCAGTGATATGGAAACCGCCTTTCCCGGGGCGATGGTGGCCGGAACATTGCGGCGGGTCTCTTGCATCTTGCCCTGTTGGTCCTGATATCGGATAAGCAGGTTAAGGTCACGCACCGCTATGTCCGTGGTATTGTGGATGGTAGCCGAGACATATCCCCTCGAATCTTGCGATGGTTTTACTTTCAGGTATTTTTGGGGATTGTTCGGCAGATCCAGCCGAATCAGTGACCGTGTGGCCTGTCGACCGGATTCGGAATCGGATCCGGAAGCTGTCCTGAAATGACGGGTGGCCGCCATCCGGTCTCCTTCCTTCAATGCAATGTTTCCCAGGGCGTTGTGGGCGATCGCTGTTGGCAGTAGATCAAGGCTTCGTCTTAGATCTTTCTTTGCCCCTTGCAGATCTTTCATTTCCATCCCCGTCAGACCGCGCTGCATGTAGAAATAGAAAAAGCTGTCGTTGCGCTCCAGAGCGAGATTGTAGTGGGTCAAGGCTTTCGGATAGTGCTTCTCCTTGAACGCGACATCCCCCATCAGGGCATGAAACTGTGCCTCCCTGGGCTCGATCGATAGCGCTTTTCTCGCCAGGGCTTTCGCTTCCGCCAGCTTGTGTCGGGAGAGGGCCTTTCTGCCCTGGTCGTAGGCCTTGTAGGCGGGCTGGACTTTTTTCAGACCGGAAATGACCTGTTGATAGCCCGCCGCATTCATCACGCCTTTATCCGGCAGTGTATGGGCGGTCCGCCGGTTCGCTTCCACCCGTGTCTGGGAGGGCGGATGGCTGGAAAAGAGTCCGGATAGCCAGTCCTGACGCTGATCTTTGCTGAGCCGGACAAAGGTTTCCTGAAGATCTACCGCTGCCTTGGGACTATAGCCCGCCCGGGACATGTAGGTCATGCCATAGGTATCCGCCTCCTGTTCAGCGACCCGACCATATTTCTGCGTAACCAGCGTTCCTGCCAGTTGTGCGGCGCCAACGACCTGGTTTGCATAATCGTTCCCGGAAATCGCTATACCTGTGGCCAGGATTGCCCCCTGCAGCAGCATCCCCCGTTCCATGCCTTTCGCGCCGTGCCGGGCTGCAGCATGAACGATCTCATGGCCCAGGACGGCAGCCAATTCCGCTTCGCTGTTCAATTCCAGGAGCAGCCCTCGATTCACGGCGATCTTTCCTCCCGGAAGCGCCCAGGCATTGGGGGTTGAATTGTTCAGGACCACGAATTCATACGGAAGCCTGCGATCGCTGACATCTGCCAGCTTTTTGCCCACGGATTGGACATATGCGGTGAGCGCTTTGTCAATGGTATAGGCTCCCCCCTGCATCTGCCTGCTGGGCCCATAGTTCTTCCGGCCGATGTCCAGTTCCCGGGATTCCGATACCAGGGTGATTTCCCGCTGACCGGTAACCGGGTTTATGGCACATCCCGTGACTACTGTTGCCAGAATCGCTAGAAAGAGGAATTGTTTTCGTATCATCGCCCACCTCCATTACATTTGGCCGTTTGGTGGCCGTCTTGCTGTAAATAGTATAGCCACAAAGGCTCAAAGACACAAAGAAAAGACAAAATATGAGACTATCAATTCTTGGTGGCTGAATGATAGCATCATTTATAGGATGTCAATTCTCAGTTCCGCAGTCCCCGGGCTGCGTTGAGAATCGACTGGAGTTTCACCGCGTGATTGGTAAATATCCACTCGATTCCTCGATTCAGTTCACGATACAGACCGTTTCTTGACCGGGTAAAGCCGGTTCCCACCTTCTGGCCGTTCTGACGGTGTTTGCTCAGATAGCGTGCCGTCAGAAGCAGGTAGTGGCCGGTGATCCCCCCGTAATTTTCTTCCAGGACGATGTCACTGATCCGACGGACATTGAGTTCGGAAACGGGGAGACAGGTGCCGGCGGAGACACCCTCGAGCTGCCTGAAGATCGCCGGGTTAAGAGAAAGGAAATGAAAGTCGATTTGGGGTTCCAGAGGTGAGAAAAGGTCGTTCAGTATCCGGTTTTGCTTCTCCCGATCCGGTCCCATCTCCTCCTTGATCTCAACCATGAGGTGCATGGATTTGCCATATCTGGCGATCACTGTTTCCAGGGAGGGGACAAAGGGGTATCTCTCCTTTAGTACCGACCATGGCAGATCATCTATTCGGGACCTATCGTGGACAAGCCGTTTCAAGTCCCTGTCATGAAAGACCACCGGATGCAGATCTTTGGTCCAGCGAATATCCAGCTCAATACCCCACACCCCTTGATCCCTCACCCGATCAAATGCCTCCAGGGAGTTTTCGAACACACGGTGATTGTCGTGTTCTCCCCTGTGAGAGATGATCCTGCATTTCTCCAGCCGGTCTCTATCCGGTAAGGGCCGGGGCATAACTGCAAAGCATCCATCCACGACTTTCTGCAGCACAATTTTCGCGTTATCAGAACCTTTCATTCTCTTTCCCCATTATGAAACTACACGCTAATCCTCACCGCCCGCTACGCTCGAGGCGCGGAGAACGCGGAGGACTGCAGAGGTATAACATGAGTATTTAGAGTCTTTTCTTTGCGTCTTTGCGCCTTTGCGAGAGAATTCAGTCTCTTCTTTGAGGTTCCCTATCCATTCTGCCGGGTTTCATGTGCCGACAATTGGTATGCAAGGCTGGAAAGGCGCTTGCGGGGTTTATCGTTCTTAAGGGCAATATCAAGCGCCTGCTGCGTACCGACAAATATGACCAGGCGCTTTCCCCGGGTCATGGCCGTATAGAGCAGGTTGCGCTGCAGCAGGGGGTAGTGCTGGGTCATGAGGGGGACGATGACGGCGGGGTATTCCGATCCCTGTGATTTATGTACCGATATGGCATAGGCCAGAGACAGTTCATCCAATTCCTCGAAGTCGTAATCCACGATCCGCCCCTCGTAGTCTACGGAGAGCATATTCTCGGCACTGTTGATGGTACGAACCGTTCCGATATCGCCGTTGAAGACGTCTTTCTGGTAGTTGTTTTTCAGGTGCATGACCTTGTCCCCGGTCCTGAACATGCGGCGTGAGCCACCGTCTTGCTCCGGTTCCGAATTGAGTGCTTTCTGGAGTACCTGATTCAGATTGATGGTTCCAACGGCCCCCTTATGCATCGGGGTCAGCACCTGGATGTCTCCTATCCGGTCCAGGTTATATTTTCTGGGTATGCTTTCGCTGCATAATTTCACGATGGTTTCCACCGCTCTTTCCGGGTTCTGTTGTCTGATGAAATAAAAATCGGAATGATCCGGCCCCGCCAGATCCAGCTGTTCTCCCATGCGAACCCTGTGGGCGTTCATCACGATGTTACTTTCCTGCGCCTGTCGGTAGATCGTTTTCAGTTCATAGGTTTGAATCCTGTGGGATTGAATCAGGTCTGAAAGCACATTTCCCGGCCCCACCGATGGGAGCTGGAACACATCGCCTACCAATATCAGCCCTGCTGACATGGGAACGGCTTTGAGCAGGTGGAACATCAGCGTGGCATCTACCATGGACGCCTCGTCAATGATGACTATATCTGCATCCAATGGATCGTCCTGATCTTTCTCAAAATCCCCATCCCCATAATTGAACCCGAGAAGTTTGTGAATCGTCGATGTCTTCATTCGGGTCACTTCAGATAATCGTCTCGCCGCCCTTCCTGTCGGTGCGGCAAGAAGGGCCTCTCTACCCATGAGGGACAAAATTGCGGTAATCGATCGAATCAGGGTGGTTTTCCCGGTCCCCGGGCCACCGGTAATGATGGCCACCCGGTGAGAGAAGATTCCTTCAAGCACATCCAGCTGTTCCGGAGACAGCTTTATCGCAAGCTTTTTCAATACCTCGTCAATAATCAGTGTCGTGTCGATATCCGGGAGTAAAGCCGGTACGGACAGCAATGCCGTCAGCCGGTTGGCTGTACCGGTTTCAATTTGATGATACGCCTTGAGGAAAACACCCCGTTCATTCTCGTTTGAAACTGCACACCGTACCAGTTCTCCGGCGTCAATCAGGGCATCGATACCCGCATCTATCTCATCTTTCCCTATGTTCAGCAGTTCCCAGCAGCGTTTGATCAACTGGTCCTCGATAGCATACATATGTCCATCTGAGGCATGCTGTTCCAGTATATGATAGATACAGGCGTGAATCCTTTTGGGATCGTCTTCCGATATTCCCAATTGTCGGGCCAGGGCATCGGCCATGGCAAATTGAATACCGACGATGTCTTTGG
>JAZFSW010000122.1:0-7311 GCA_036446375.1 Desulfobacterales bacterium
CTGGAAGCGGAAGCGGAAGCAGTAACACGGATAGCATCAACCGGAGGCATACCTGAATCGATCGCACATGAAGCACACCGGCGGGTAGAAGAAGAACAACGCCGCCTGATTCGACAGCCCTTTGAAGCGCTGGAGGTGAATCCACGTGATCTGCTCTCCCAGATATCATTCTTCCAGGAGCTGCCCGAAGATGAACTGGGAGATATCGTTGAAAACCTCATATCAAGACCGGTAAGACCCGGTGAAACGATCATCCGCCAGGGAGACCGGGGGGCTTCCCTTTTTCTTATCGCAAGCGGTGTCGTGGCCGTGTTAAGACGCATCGACAATGAGCCCCCGAAACGAATTGCCTCCCTGTATACCGGTGATTTTTTCGGGGAAATGGCCATACTCACCTCAAGCCCAAGAAATGCAACGGTCCAGGCGGTCAGCGCCGGTCAGATCTATGAATTGATGAAACGAGATGTCGACGCGCTCACTCGGACCTGTCCCAGTTTGCATGAAGCACTGGTATCGGCATTGGCGGATCGCAAAAACGCCAATACCGGGACTTCCGAGGCGATATCCTGAATACCCGGGACTCAGGGGTGATCGTATGAATAACCATTCCATGTCATTGCATGGGTCAAACCCGATCGGATTTTCGATTCTTGTATGGCTGCTCATCTTGTTGTCAGGATGCACAAGCCTGCAGCCCCGTGAATCGAAACTGGCGTCTATCGACCAATTTCCGGCATTCGGTATCCCTGATGGCCCGGATATCGATCCCGCATCCGAACTTGATGCGGTGGCCGATGTTCACATCCTGTCATTGAGCCAGGAGATGAAGCGCATCCTCGATAACACCAACGCCCAGATCAAGAATCCTGTGAAGCGATCCGAGGCATTGCTGGATCTGATCCGTGATAACAAGCTGTTTGGAGAAACCGAGGACAGACACCGGACCCGAACGGCCATGGAGACATTTTCATCCGGTACCGGCAATTGCCTGTCTCTTAGCAGCGCCCTTATCGCGATGGCTCGATATGTGGGCTTCAAAGCGTATTTCCAGGATATTACGGTCCCGCCAAGCTGGGACAGACAGGGCGAGTTGCTGTTTCTCAATCGGCATGTCAGTGTTTCACTCAGTGTCAGCCGGCACAGGGAATTTGAAATCGATTTCCATGAGGAACACTACTTCCACCGCAAATCGGATACTCGGCTGAACCAGCAGATAACTGATCGCAAGGCCACTGCACAATATTACAACAATATCGGTTCCGAACATCTTGCCAATGGAAACACCCCGGAAAGTTTCCGTTACTTTGTTAAGGCGCTAACCGTGGATCCGCAATTGAGCTATGTCTGGTCGAACCTGGGATCCGCCTACAACCGCAATAATCAAGAGGATGCTGCCGAAAAGGCCTACAAACAAGCCATTGCGGTAAACCGGAATGAATTCACCGCCATGAGCAACCTGGTGCGCCTCTATGAGAAGCTCGGACGAAAGAGGGAAGCCGCCTCCTATCGAAGGAAGGTGCAGGCCTTCCGTAACAAGAACCCTTATTATCACCTGGCCATGGGTGAAAGAGCATTTGACGAAAATCGATATAAAGACTCCATCAAACATCTGAAAAGGGCTATCCGCCGAAAACCGGATGAACCGCGTTTCTATTTTGCCCTTGGCCAGGTCTACCTTAAACTGGGCAAGTTGAAAGATGCCAGAAAGAATCTTTCGAAAGCCACGACATATAGACCGGACGATTCAGACAGGGAGCGCTATTACCGGAAGGGAGAGACGCCCTCTGAAAGTCCCTGACACGGCGTCTTTACTATCCGCTCCCCGTCCACCGAAACGAGCTGCCCCGCCCGTCTCGTCTGTACGCGAAGCAGATGACGGGCAGTTCAACCGTAACCACAATCAGACACTATGGGGATAGCGCACGATGGCAGAAAATGATCTGGACAGAAAAATCGATACCCTGGCCCAATGGCTCCATGAATCGCAAAACCCGGTCATCTTCACCGGTGCCGGAATAAGTACGGATTCCGGTCTGCCGGACTTCAGAGGGCCGGATGGTGTGTGGACACGGCGCGATAAGGGACTCCCGCCCATTAAAATGGACAAACCATGGGATTCTGTGGATCCAAATATCGCCCATCTTGCCGTTCTGGACCTACAGAACATGGGCAAACTGAAGTTCCTTATTTCCCAGAACATCGACAATCTGCACCTGAAATCGGGGATTGAATTCGAACGCCTCGCAGAACTCCATGGGAACATCGCCAGGCTCCGCTGTGAGTCCTGTGAAAAAACTACAGAGAAGATAGCCGATAAAACCGCATGCACCTGCGGCGGCAATCTGATCTCCAGTGTTATTGGCTTCGGTATGGCCCTTCCCCAAGAGGATATCATGCAATCCTACGAGCATTCCCGGAATTGCGATCTGTTTGTCGTCATCGGCTCGAGTCTCGTCGTAACACCGGCAGCAGATATGCCGGTGGAAGCACTGCGTGCCGGGGCAAAACTCGTTATTATCAATCGGGGAGAAACACCCCTCGACGAGCATTGCCACCTGAGGTTCGAAGAAGACATCGGGGAGGTCTTTCCTGAAGCCGTTGAGCGGTTAAAGGCAATGATGGGCAGCTGAATGCAAAACAGACACCATCTGCTGAGGAAAAATCTTGCCTTGTCGCCCCCTGCATACTATGGTTTGGCCTCAAGATGAATCGACCCTCGCAAGTAGGGTTGCCTTGATACCCCTAACACAATCACCCGGCAGCAACGGGAGCACAGAGGAGATAAAGTGGAACACACACAATGGGATGCCCTGCTGGTCAGCGAACATGAAATGATCGAACGAACGATGGACATACTGAAACGGGAACTTGAAAACCTGTCATCCAATACGCAGGATCGGTTTTCGATGCAGCGCGCCATCGATTTTCTTTCAGAATTCGGGGATCGAATTCACAATAAAAAGGAAGAAGAGACCCTTTTCCCTCTGATGATCAAACGGGGTATCCCGGAGGAAGGACCCATCAAGGTGATGCTGATGGAGCATGGATCTGAAAGAGCGCTTCTGCAGCAGATGATTACAGAAGTGCCGGGTTTGGCCGCCGCCGGGGACAATGACAGAAACGATTTTAAACAGCGGGGCCTGGAATATCTTCAGATTCGTGCGGATCATATCTGGAAGGAAAACGATGTCCTCTACAAAATGGGAAGAAACGTCCTTTCAGAGGAAGACAACGATTTTCTCATGAAAGAATTTGAAGATGTAAATGTCTCATCCTATGGCGAAACGGCCGATGAGAAGTTTGCACAGATGCTCGAAGAGGTGGAAAAGGGGAGCAAGGCGAGAAAGAGCCTGATTCACAATCTGTCCTACGAACAGATCGATGCCATCATGGAAACCATGCCCTTTGAAGTGACCTTTGTCGATGCCGATGACACGGTGGCGTATTTTAACCGGCTGGACAAGGAAAAGACCTTTGTCAGAACCCGCTCGGTTATCGGTCGAAAGGTTGTCAAATGTCATCCTGAAAGCAGTGTCGATACCGTGAAGAAGATTGTTCAGGGGTTTAAGGAAGGATCGCTGGACAAAGCGGAATTCTGGATTGATTTTATGGGGGATAAGGTCATGATCCGGTATTTTCCGGTTCACAACGATGCAGGCACCTACCTCGGTGTGCTGGAGATCACCCAGAGCATCGGTGAAATACAGAAACTCACCGGTCAGAAAAGGCTGCTGGACTGAAACAGTTCAGATAGGGTCACACCGTGCCCTAACCCTCGGGTGATGTGATCTTACCGATCACCTCGTATACTTCCATCCCCTTTTCGTCTTCGTTCAGGATTCTCAAGCCCAGAGATCGGGTCTCCAGGTAGGCGCTGACCCGTCTGTAGGTCGATTCACTGATGTATATGGAGTTGCTTTTTTCACGAGTAAGGTCCTGCAGACGGAATGTATCGTTTACCACATCACCGATAACCGTGTAATCCATCTTCTTTTCAAACCCGATATTGCCCACGATCGCTTCCCCTGTATTGATGCTGATCCCGATCCTTATCGGCATCCTGTATCTCTCCTGGGAAAACGCATTCACAATGCCAAGCTTATCCACCATCTCTATCGCAGCCAGGGACGCATCACACGCAGGATTGTCAGAAGCGACCGGTGCGCCGAAAATGGCGAGAAGTCCATCGCCCAGATACTTGTCAAGGATACCGTTGTGGTCCAGCACCACAGAACCCATCACCATGAAAAAATAATTCAGTACCTCGACCATATCTTCGGCTTCAAACATTTTGGACAAGTGGGAGTAACCGCGGATATCCACGTTGAGAAGGGTCAACAGTTTCTTCTCCCCCAATTTTATCAGATCGCGTTCACCCCGTTCGAGAATCTCGTTGGCCACTGCTTCAGGAACATATTTTTGAAAGATATGGCGAATGAGCCGCTCCTTTTCAGCAATACGAAGGGATTCGGCATAGAGGCGAGAATTCTCAAATGCCGCGGCCGTCGATGAGGCAAGAGACTTTAGCAGCCAGAATTCAGCACGGCGAAAGATCTCCTTCATATCGAAAGAAACCATGCACAGCCATCCGAATGATTTATCATCCTTCTGAATCGCCACGGCAAGAAACCGATAGGGTTCCGGATGAATTTTCCCGAATTCCGCGTCTTCCCGTGAATCATTGACGATGAAATAGTGCTCTGCAAGGGAGGGTGCATCCAGTGGAATGGCGCCGATAAGAGCGGCAACAAACCCCTTCATGTCCGATATCTTTTCACTGAATGCCGGATCGCAAATCAGCGTTTCATATTCCTTGAGATCCGGTAGAAACGTGAAGGCCATTTCGGCCCGCATGGTCATCCGAAGCTCGTCGATTACGCTTCGCAGCATGGCTTCGGAAAAATGCAATGTCCGGCCATGGGTCTCGATTTTGGAGTATAAATACAGATCTTCAAAGGTCTGGGTCAGCTCTTCTGCGAGTTCTTCAGATTCGATCCGGCTGATCAGGTAATCCTGCATAAGATCGGTCAGATCGGTAAGAAACTGCCTCATCTGCTCAAGATTCGGTGCCTTGTCACCCTCCGGCAGCTGAGATGTTGCCTGAAGATGTCGATTCCGAGTAATCAGCGTACCGATAGTAACATCACCGTTTTTTATGGGGACACCATACACGGGATCGTTTTCTTTGCTCATACCATGTGCGAAGGTTCCCTGGACAATAATTTGCTGAGACAATTCGATGTTTTCGGCTGAACCCGATTCATTTTCGGGTGGGGATTGGGGGAATACCCGGTTTCCCTCGGCATCCCTTATCTCAAACGTCATATGGCTGACATTCGAAAGGCTGTGCAATAATCCGCTGTAGGATCTGAGGTCCAGAGTCATTTCTCTCTTCCGCATGGGTTTGACATTTCTCGCATCCCGTCGAGTGTTGAATATAGCGGGTCGTCACGGGATCTTCAAGCCATTTTTGATGCAGCAGAAGAACAGGAACGCATTCTTCATCCACCTGCATTCTCGGGTTGCAGTTAGATATGTATTTGACAAAACAGTCCAGAAATTTGATAGTTCATGGTCGGTAGCCTGTCTCAGGGGCCATTCTTACGGATCCACCCCCTTGGAACGGCGCCAATCGGATCTGTTGACGATGCGTCTCACATGGTGGGTATTGGGTGCTTATGTCGATATTGATTGTTTCTGTGATTCTGCTTGCCGTCCCGGTGATATTGGTTACGGAGATAATGCCGGTGGATCGTGCCGCCATCGGCATTATCGTTGCCCTTGCCCTTAGCGGCGTTATGACACCCCAGGAAGCCGTTCTGGGGTTTTCCAATCCGGCGGTGATCACCGTGGCGGCCATGTTTCTGCTCAGCCGGGGGATGGTACGAACCGGCGGGGTCGAGTACGTCGTGGAAAAGGTATTGCACTATTCCAGGGGCAATCGCAATGCGGCAGTGACGATTGTTCTTCTGATGGTGGCAGGCGCTTCGGCCTTTATCAATAACACACCGGTTGTTGCTCTTTTCATACCCATCGTATTGGGCTTGAGCTGCGACTATGACATAAGCCCTTCAAAGCTGCTCATACCGGTATCCTATGCATCGATTCTCGCCGGCACCTGCACCCTTATCGGCACGTCGACAAATATCATCGTCAGTGACCTGAGTGCGTTCTACGGGTACGGGGAAATCAGGATGTTTGAATTGGCCGGCTTGGGGGTACCGATTGCCGTAATCGGGTTAATTCTTATCTTCATTTTTTCACCCCGTCTGATGCCGGCACACATCTCCCCGCTATGCGACGTAGAAGACAAAGAGAATAAGCAATATCTTGCCGAGCTGATCGTTCCACGCGGCAGCGCCTTGATCGGTAAGGATCTCATGGGTCTGTTTGCGTCCGGCTACCCATCGCTTGTCACCATTGAGATCATACGAGGCATTCATATTATCGACCCCGTCGACGAGCCGGTGGTCATCGCTGCCGATGATATCCTTCTGGTGAAAGGCTCTGCCGACGATCTTGTTCGAATCCTTAATGCTAAGGTGGTCGAATTGCCCCATGCCGAAGAGGGCATTCGCTTTGGGAAAGCAGCCGCCGACGATCTAATCGTCGAGCTGATCGTACCCCCCCAATCCTCCCGTATACGTGAAAGGTTGCTATCCACCAACCTTCAGGGCGATCCGGACATTCATATCATTGCGATTCAAAGCCGGCGCTTGCACTATTCAGAGCAGAAGATTCAAAATGTGCGGTTGCGCTTGGGAGATATCATTCTCGCGCGATGCTCCCGGCATAAATTGGCCGAATTAAGACGAGGAACCGATTTCATCATCGTGGAAGATATCCACCATGAAATCATCGACAAAAGCAAAGTAAAATGGGCCATATCGATCTTCATCGGTGTCATTGCCGCAGCCACAACCGGCCTGGCCGATATCATGGTTTGTGCCCTGACCGGCGTTTTGCTCATGGCAATATCCCGCTGCTTTCGGCTGCGTGATGCCTATCGGTCCCTGGATCCACCGGTGCTTTTGCTCATCGTCAGCACGATTGCTCTGGGAACCGCAATGGAAAAGACCGGTGCCGCTCAGCTATATGCGGAAACTTTCTTAAGCCTTTTTGAGGGCTTGGGCCCCGAATTCGTCCTGGCCGGGATTATCCTGTTTGGTCAAACCCTTGAACCGCTGCCCCTCGAACTGCTCAAAATCCCCGCCCGCAAAGCGGGTCACCGATTCAAGGACAGCCACAGCCTCACCGTTTCTGACCTGAAACAGGGCCTTCTCCACGCGCATGCCTTCAGCCAGATTCGGA
>JAZFSW010000123.1:0-4072 GCA_036446375.1 Desulfobacterales bacterium
GCTTCAAATCCCTTGCGTCTGAGGATACAGCTGTAGCATTGCCCACAGGCCAGGCCGGTAGGGGAGGGATCATAGCAGCTGTGGGTCATGGCATAGTCGATACCCCGTTTAATTCCTTCCCTGATGATTTCGGCTTTTGTCATGTGGAGCAGCGGCGCTCGCATGGATATCTTGAGAGATCCTTCCACGCCGGCTTTGGTGGCAAGGTTGGCCATTTTTTCAAAGGCTTCGATGTATTCCGGTCGGCAATCCGGATACCCGCTATAGTCGATGGCATTGATTCCGATGAAGATGTCGGATGATTGCAGGACCTCTGCCCAGGCTAAGGCATGGGAAAGGAAAATGGTGTTTCTTGCCGGTACATAGGTAACCGGTATCCCGCTTGCCATATCGTCCGGTCTTCTCAATTTCGGCACATCGATGGTGTCTGTCAGTGCCGATCCCCCTATCTTATCCAGATCCACATGGAGGACGAGGTGTTTCCTGGCCTCAAAGATCTTGGCCACATGGCGTGCGGCTTCCAATTCAAAAGAATGGCGTTGTCCATAGGAAAAAGTCAGGCTGTAGATGTCAAATCCTTCATGCTTTGCCATTGCCATGACCGTGGTGGAGTCCAGTCCCCCGCTGGATAATACAACGGCCTTCCTCGGTATGTTTATTTCCGGATCCATTCCAATCCACTGCCCCATTTACTCAGGTTGCACGAAGTCGTTTCCTTCTCCCTACTGCCTACTGTCGGTTCCTCTCAGTCCTCTCCCCTATACCCCCCTGTCTTTGTCCGGCCATATCAGCTTGTGCAGTTGGAGGTGGTATCGAGCGTCAAGGCGATCGGCCAGCATCCATTCGGCAAGTGTTGCTGGATCCAATTGCCCGAAGACCGGTGAAAAAAGGATATGATCCGATGGTAGGTGTGAGCCGATGGATGACATCGTGTTCTTTGCATAAGCGTAGTCTTCCCGGGATCCGATGACAAATTTGACCTGATCGCCGGCATTAAGATGGTTCAGGTTCTCAAGATGGTTGTTATCTGTTTCGCCGCTGGTCGGGCATTTAACATCCACCACCTTGATGCACCGGTTGTCAACGGAACGGATATCCAGGCTGCCATTGGTCTCCAACATTACCTCATGGCCTTGTTCAAGGAGCTGGGAAATAAGAGCTGGTGTTTCTGCCTGAAGCAGCGGCTCACCACCGGTTATCTCAACCAGGGGACAATCGCAGGCATCCACCTGATCGATAATGACCTGAATGTCCATCTCCGTGCCCTGCGCATAGGCATAGGATGTGTCACAGTATGTGCACCTCATGTTACACCCGGAAAGGCGCACGAAGACACAGGGGCGGCCACTGTGGGTCGATTCTCCCTGAATACTATGAAAGATCTCGGTGACAAATAGACTCATGATTCAGACATGTTCCGATGTTCAGTGTGGGCCCTCGCCCATACACAACGGTCGCCGGACCGTAAAGGACCGTCGATCTTAGTGTAACCGTTTCTTGCGTTCAGGTGTCGGGTGTCAGGAAAGCGCCTAGCTGATACCTATTGACGTATACCAATCAATCTTTCAATAGTAAACCGAAACAACAAACCGTTGCGTTGGGAAAGGGTAATATGATAGAAAATATCAACATTCTTCGAGACCGGTCACAAGTCTCATCTGACGATAAGGTTACATGGAAAAAATCGGTGCGTTAAGAAATCCAATCCAGGAGTATGCTTGGGGATCCCATACCGCGATCCCGGAGCTTATGGGTGCTAATTCACCTGCAGAGCGACCCCAGGCCGAGCTTTGGATGGGTGCTCATCCCAAAGCCCCTTCTCTTGTCCGTTGTGACAGCAAATGGGTATCCTTGCTGGACTTAATCGAAAGAGAGCCGGAAACGATACTGGGCAAGAAAACAGCGGATCGGTTCGCTAACCGGCTTCCCTATCTGTTCAAGGTTCTGGCTGTGGCCAATCCCCTGTCCATACAGGCACATCCCAACCGGATCCAGGCGAAGGAAGGTTTCAAGCGGGAAAACAGCCTGGGGATTCCGTTGGATGCTGCGCATCGGAATTATCGGGATGACAGCCACAAACCGGAGTGTATATGTGCGCTTACACCCTTCTGGGTATTGAAGGGATTTCGTCGCATATCGGATATTCTTTTCTATTGTGATCGGATTAACCCAAAGGGATTAGCGCCCCTTACCGATGATCTGCGAAACGATGCCGATCCGGAAGGATTAAGGCGATTCTTTCATGCACTCATGGGCTTCAAAGGGGAGAAGAAAAAGACCCTCATCGAAAGTGCGTTGTCCGGAATCGAAAAACATAGGGGTGAGGATCCGGTATTTGACTGGATGATGACCTTGCAGGGGGTTTATCCTTTCGATATCGGTGTTCTTTCCCCGATGATTCTGAACCTGATCCGCCTTGAACCCAACCAGGCGATGTTTCTGCCGGCAGGGCAATTGCACGCGTATCTCGATGGTGTAGGCATGGAGCTAATGGCCAATTCCGATAATGTGCTTCGGGGAGGGCTTACGCCCAAACATGTTGATGTGCCGGAACTGATTAGGATTCTCGATTTTTCGGAAGGGGACACAGATGTCCTCGCGCTCCATCAGGAAAATGATTGCGAATACCGGTATCCTAGTAAAACAGATGAATTTTTTCTGTCGGTAGTGTCTGTGAAAGACCGCCGGATTTTTCACAGTGAGGCCGAAAGGAGTGCTGAAATCCTTTTCTGTGTATCGGGTCAGGCTACGATTACCGATTTGGGCGACGGAGAAGAGATCGTTGTTGAAAAAGGGTCATCCGTTGTCATCCCGGCAGCGGTCAGCGGCTATACAGTCAAAGGTAATGCAAAGATTTACAGGGCGGCGACTGCCCTTTGAACCTTGAACCTTTGAACCGCAAGTGCTAAAGGGTATCGGCGTTATTGCCCATTACATCACCCCTAAATTGGCCGAGTTTTACGAGATCTGCAACAGTGCATGGAGGTTGACATGGTAGAAATAGAAGGTGCTCCCAGAGGCGAAGCGTTTGGTCTAAACGATCATATCAGCTATTCAGACGGGTCCGTGGTCAGCAAGACACTGCTGAAAAAAGACACGGGAAACATTACGCTCTTTTCATTTGATGCCGGCCAGGGACTTACGGAACACACATCGCCATTTGATGCGGTTGTCCACATTCTAGATGGCAAGGCGGAGATAACCATCGGCGGGGACCCTCAGATTGTCAGTGCCGGCCAACTGCTCATTATGCCTGCCGATATACCCCATGGGCTGCAGGCCATCGAACGGTTCAAGATGCTGCTGATAATGATTCGTGGGACGTAATATTTCGCGGATCAGATAATAGGCCATTTGCTGTTTCAGTAACATCGCGAAAAAATCCCAAGAAAATACTTGACAGACGTCCGAGTATTTTCTAATGAATATGTCAGTCGTTTCGACAGGTATTTATTTCTATCTGATTTCACATATTGATTCTATCCTGTTCGACATTACCACGGATCGATTTTACTCCTCCTGCTGCGTATGGTCAGCTCTTTACTAAGAGCGACACCGCTGAACACGTCTCCTCCTGACCGACACTGGTTCGGTAACCTCTTTTCTTATTGCTGGTGTTAGGGGTCTTTCCTCACGGCCCCGTTTTTGGACCCCGGTTCTTTTCTGGATTTCGGCGTTTTGATGACCCACGCCATCGATGGTGTTCGATCAACAGACAGATTGTATCTTTCTATCTTCATTGGGCTGTAGTAGCCGCTGCTAATGGTAGCAGTCAGGCTTGGGCAGTAAGATGTTGTTGCATTCTCAAATCCTATCCATTTTAGAAAGGAGGCACCACATGAAGAAGCGTTCCGTAGTTATTTGCTTGTGCATGATGTTCATGGTTGTCACGGTTATGGCCGGTTCGGTTTGGGCAGAAGAGACGCAGAAAATCAACATCAATACCGCACCCCTTGAAGAGCTTGTTAAACTCAAACGGATCGGGGAGAAATATGCCCAGAGAATCATTGATTATCGTGAGCAGACCCCGTTCAAGAAAGCAGAAGATATTATCAATGTTCCCGGTATCGGC
>JAZFSW010000124.1:0-2020 GCA_036446375.1 Desulfobacterales bacterium
AAGGCACTTCCCAGCTCTCAATTGACATTTAACGATTGCGCTGTTCCGGATGCCGATCGACTGGGGGGTGATGCGGGTATCAATGGCCGTGCACTGATTAACTCTGTTCGTATCGGAAACAGCGCCCTTTGTGTGGGATTGTCCAGAGCGGTCATGGATTTTTCTGTTCCCTACGCTCAAGACCGGATTGCATTTGGGGAGCCGATCGGCAAGAAACAGATCATAGCCTTCTATCTGGCAGATATGCATATCGAAACAGAAGCCATGCGGTGGATGGTATGGAAAGCTGCCAGCCAGCTGGAGCAGGGCACCGATGCCACCAAGGCAACCACCCTGGCCCGTCACTATGTAAACAAACATGCCCTGAAGATCGCCGATGATGGTGTTCAGATTTTCGGTGGTCATGGTTTCATTCGTGATTTCCCGCTGGAGATGTGGTTGAGAAATGCGCGGACGCTGACAGTTCTGGAAGGTGCCGTTGCTGCCTGATGGGTGGCTCGCAGTCGTTTTCAGCCATGGCGGGCAAGAGGTGCCGTTGCTGCATAGTGTCAACCCAAGGAGAATGGCCACCAAGTCACAAAGACACAAAGAATGGATTTCTTTTCCCACATAAATTCGTGGCGAGAATACGCTGTAGGTGATTGGCACCGATAGGTGCCAAGGAGGTAAAACAATGGTTGATTTTTCGCTCAATGAAAAGGACCAGGAGATTATAACAGAAACGCGTCGACGGGGAGAAGTGATTCGAAAATATGCCCGTTATTACGACGAACCGGAACATGAACATGATGAGATTCCCAACGAGTTTCCTGAGGCCAAGGAATTTGACCACATCTTTCCGATGATGATGGAAAGGGCAAAGGCAGAAGGGGCCACTGCGGGCACGACCTTCGGGATCTTGTCAATTATCCATGATTGCTGGGGTGATTCGAACCTGACCCTTCGGCTGGGTAATGTGGGACTGGGCAATGCGTCTCTGGCAGCTGCAGGAACCGATGAGCAGAAGAAGAAATGGGGTGCTACGCTTCTGGCCATGGCCAATACCGAACCCGGTGCCGGATCCGATTCCAAGGCGATTGAGACCTCTGCCGTAAAAGATGGTGACGAGTATATACTCAATGGCGAGAAGATCTTTGTTACCAGTGGCGTCCGATGCAAGGGCGTTGTGGTCTGGGCAACATTGGATAAATCTGCCGGCAGGGGCGCCATCAAGGCCTTTGTCGTGGAAAAAGGGACACCCGGCTTTGAGCTGGCCAAGAAAGAAAAGAAGCTGGGGATTCGCACCAGCGATACTGCGGCGTTTGTCTTAAAAGACTGCCGGGTACCCAAAGAGAATCTTCTCGGCCTGGACGAGGAGATCAGAACCGGCGGTGGTGGGTTCAAGGGCCTGATGAAAACCTTCAATCTCACCCGACCGGGTGTGGCTGCCACCGGTACCGGTTGTGTACTCGGTGCATTTGAATTTGCGGAGGAAGCGCTGAAGAAGGAAGGTGTCGAAGTTGATTGGGAAGCCGGTACGCATAACCAGACGGCGACACAGGAGAAACTGATTGAGCTGGAATCCCAACTCGAGGCAGCCATCCTGACAACCCTTCGGGCCGCATGGCTGATGGACACAGGCAAACCCAACAACCTTGAATCGGCGGTATGCAAGGTTAAGGGGGGTGACGTGTGTCGAAGTGGCGTGCAGATTGCCGTTGAACTATTGGGTGCGATGGGTATTTCCCATGATCACATGGTGGAGAAATGGTTCCGGGATGCACGGATCACAGACATCTATGAAGGCACCGGCGAGATCAACCGCCTGATTACCGCAAGGGCTCTTCTAAATTATGGTTCTGCCGATCTGATGTAGGAGCGTAGTTGCTACGAGCAACCGATTGCCGCAACGAGTGGTTTCTTATCGTCGGTTGTTTGGATAGAGCAATTGGACGGGAAAAGGCCCGCAGTCACGCCATAGCGTGATGAGAAGAGCACCTGCTACTTCATCTCAATCATTTCCCACAACCATATACGCCTT
>JAZFSW010000125.1:0-8485 GCA_036446375.1 Desulfobacterales bacterium
GGACGATCTTGTCTACTCGGTCAATGAATGGGATAATTATGCAGTGGAAGAGGCCATTCAGATCCGTGAAAATGTCGAGGGATCGGTTACCGTTGTTACCGTGGGTGACGGCGATGCGGAAGAGGTGCTTCGCAGAGAGATGGCCATGGGAGCCGATAACGGCCTCCTTCTCTCCGATGATGCTTTCAATGGTTCCGATGGCCGGGGGATTGCCTCGATTCTGAAAGCTGCCGTTGATAAGGGGAACTATGATTTGATTCTTACCGGTGCCCAAGCCGACGATGGTGCCTCACAGGTTGGCGGCATGCTTGCAGCGATGCTGGATCTGCCCTATGCCTCCCTGGTCGCCAGTCTTGAGGTCCTGGACGATAAGAAGATCAAGGTCGGCAGGGAAATTGAGGGGGGCAATCTCGAGATGTCTGAGATGCAGCTTCCCTGCGTGCTGTCGATTCAGACCGGTATCAATGAGCCCCGCTATGTCGGTATCCGTGGTATTCGGAAAGTGGCATCGGTAGAAATCCCGTCCAATGGCGCAGGCGATCTGGGTATCGCGGCAGAGACGGTCGGCGCAGATGGTGCGAAGGCCAAACGTGTCGATTATTTCATTCCCGAATTGGGCGAAGGTGCTGAAATGCTCGAGGGCAGTACCGATGAAATCGTGGATCAACTCATTGAAATGCTGAAAGCCAAAGGAGGTATCAAATAATGGCCCTACAGGTTTTTACATATATAGCACATAAGGGTGGGGCTGCCGACGACACGGCCCTTGAAATGATCACTGCCGCTAAGGCTCTGGATGCCGATTGTTCGGTAACCGCGGTTGTTATGGGAAGCGGCGCTGATCTTGAAGCGGTGTGCAATGATGTTGCTGCAACCTACCCGGAGGTCTGGAAGATTGGTGACGATGCGCTGGCTTATCCCAATGCGGAGATTTACCGGGTGGTGCTGGGGCGTATTCTCCCTAAAGGGAGTGTCTTTCTTGCACCCAATGATACCTTTGGCATGGATCTTCTTCCCGGTCTTTCCATCGCTCTGGATACGGTCTATATCTCCGATGTCGTGGGTTTCGAGGGAGTAGATGGAGGAATCCTTAAAGCGGTTCGTCAGGAATACAGCGGACAGGTCAGCACCCATATCCAGGCCGATATCTCCGGTGGTGCCGTTATCGGCACCCGTGCCGGTGTCTTCCCGGCCGATGAGTCAGGGGCCGCCGGAGGCCAGGTCGTTGATAAGTCTGCAGATGCCATGGAAGGGGGGGCGGAAAGCACCCGGGTGTTTGTGGAGATTGTTGAAGCGCCGGCCGGCGATGTTGATATTACCAAGGCCGATGTTCTTGTTTCGGTGGGTAGAGGTATCGAGGATGAAGACAACCTGCCCATTGCCCATGAACTGGCAGATGCTATGGGGGCGACGCTGTCCTGTTCCCGGCCGATTGTCGACGCCAAATGGCTGGAAAAAGCCCGACAGGTGGGGACATCCGGTCAAACGGTAAAGCCGAAGGTCTATATGGCGATGGGTATCAGCGGTTCATTCCAGCATCTGGGGGGACTGAAAGGTAATCCATTTATCGTGGCGGTAAACAAGAACCCTAGAGCACCGATCTTTCAGGTCGCAGAAGTGGGTGTTGAAGGTGATATCCTTGAGTTTATGCCGGCACTTACCGAAAAGATCAACGCGATGAAGGGGTAGCGGCATACCCCAAATGAAGAAAAGCCGACCATTCCCGAGAGGGGAAGGTCGGCTTTTTTATGCCGGAGATAATGCCCCATGGAGATTCCTTCTAAAGAGCACTGTTTTCATCTTATGTGCGAAATGGCGATGATGGACCATATTGCCGCCCATTGCATGCGGGTGTGTCATGTTGCCCTATTCCTCGTCGATAACCTTCGACCCCATACGAATCTCAACAGAGATCTGGTCCAGGCAGCGGCATTGCTTCATGACATCACCAAGACGCGAAGTTTCGATACCCAGGAGAACCATGCAGAAACCGCTGAGCATCTGTTGGGGGATTTGGGCTATCCGGAGTTAGGCAGGATCGTGGGTCAACATGTGCAACTGGATGCGTATGATGCCGCAGACGTCCTCTCAGACGTGGAAATTGTCAACTATGCCGATAAACGGGTACTTCATGATCGGGTGGTTTCCCTTGACAAACGATTCGATTATATTATGGGAAAGTATGCGGTCGTTTCCGAGGACAGGAAGCGAATCCGACTGTTTGCCGAGAAGACAGCTGAGGTAGAGAAACGGGTTTTTGACCGATTGCCCCTTTCACCGGACGCCCTCGGTGGGCATCTTGATCCTGCAATCTACGCCCAGGACCTGAAAGACTATCATGCCGGGTGCGATTCCGATACTCGGCAGTAAAACGATGGGGTGTTGTTGCCGGGAGCTAGAGCTTCCCGATCATTTCCGCAACACCTGCCTTTGACGGCGATTCCACATCATAGGGGGAGAGCCCCTCCAAATCGGCTTCTATCAGGGCATCGTCGTATTGCAAAAATCCCAGAAAATCAAAATCGGACAGGTGTTTCTTCAAGAACTCCTTGTCACCGGCATTTCGAATTTTATTGCCCACCACGGTAATGTGTTTCAATCCAATCTCCAGGGCGAGCTTCCGGATATGGTTGGCGGTCTCGATACTTCGACGTCCCGGCTCGACGACGACGATCAGTTTGTCCACCGCCTGGGCCGTTGCTCGGCCGAGATGTTCGATGCCCGCTTCCATATCCATAACCACCGCTTCATTTCTTGCCAGAACGATATGGTTCACCAGCGCCCTGAGAAGAGTGCTTTCCGGGCATATACATCCGGATCCTCCTTTTTTGACCCCGCCGAGCCGCATGAGCTTTATGTTGTCCCGTTTTACCGACAGGGTATCGGGCAGGTCATCAACCCTGGGGTTGAGTTTAAAGAACCCTCCAACGCTTCCTGGTTTTGCCTCTGTTCTTTCATAGATAAGGGATTCCATTTCTGAAATAGGTGTTATCGCTTCGGCATTGTCGATACCAAGGGCAGCAGCAAGATTGGCATCAGGATCTGCATCGATGGCCAATACATGTTTCCCCTGGGCGTCGAGGGTTCGAATCAAGAGGGCTGAAAAGGTTGTTTTCCCCACCCCCCCTTTACCACTGACCGCTATTTTCATGGGATATCCTTATTCGTCCGGGTTATACGTAAATGCCACATAGTCAGACAATATACCATCCGGTAGGCATGTCAGCAAGGGAAACCTATCGGCCAAAGGGCCACGATAGGTTACCGTTTTCCTTAGCCCTTGACGCAGTCAGAAGGAGTATAATATAGTACTGAGCACTGTTTTACGATCAGCTGACCATCGGATCGGCCCCAGCGACAGACGATTCTTCCTGTTCTTCAAAACGTGATGACAGCAAGACCCTATCGTATTGAGACGTTACCCCAAGAGGTGATAGATGGCGAAGACATACGGGAAACATGCTTTCCAATTGTTTCTAATACTGAACCTGGTATTGCTTGTGGCGGCGCCGGTAGGTCAGGCGCAGAATGCCAATAGAAAACCCAGCGGAATGTTGGTGCGAGTGGCAGAAGTGGCGAAACGAATGATCTCGGATCAGATATCCCTCGTCGGCACGGCAGAATCCACCGCAACGAGTATCGTCGCATCGGAGGTCTCCGGGATTGTGGAAGCATTTCCTGTAAGAGAAGGTGATTTTGTGAAGAAGGGGGCGATTCTAGCGCGATTGCGATCGACGGATCTGAACCTGCGGCTTAGAGGGGCTCTGGCAGGTGGTGACAAGATAAAGGCGGGCCTTCTCCTTGCCGAAAAGGAACTGGAGAGGGTTAAGCATCTTAAGACATCCGATAGCATTGCGGAAAGGAAATATGATGATACCGTGTATCAGCACAGCGCTCTTTCGCAGGATCTTGTTCGAAGTGAAGCAGAAATTGAACGCCTCAGACATGAGATAAAACAGAAACATGTCGTTGCGCCTTTTTCGGGCTTCATAGCCAAGGAGCATACCCAGATTGGCGAATGGGTGCGTATCGGTGGTCCGGTGGTGACCTTGATGGATCTTAGGAGAATCTGTATTACCGTCGATGTGCCGGAAAGGTATGCCGTGATGCTTTCCCGGAACAGCGAGGTGAACGTCGGGATAAAATCTGTTTCCAGTGATGTCTATTCAGGAAAGATATATGCCGTTGTTCCCCAGGGAGACATTAAATCCAGAACGTTTCCGGTGAAAATCAGAATTGACAACCCGGGTTTCACCATAAAAGCGGGAATGGAGGCAATGGTTGCCTTCAACCTGGGGGGAACCAAAGAGGCCCTGGTGGTGCCGAAAGATGCGGTAGTGTCTGTCGGCAATAACAAGGAGGTCTACGCGGTTGTTGACGGCAAAGCCGTTTCGGTAAGCATACGGGTCCTCGGCTACTATGAAGGGGATGTCGCTGTTGAGGGAGAATTGAAACCGGGGGATCAGGTCGTCATTCGCGGCAACGAACGTCTTCGTACCGGCGCTCCGGTTGTCGTATCCAAGTGACGATGATGGTGATCAACGCATGAAACTCGTCGATACGGCCATTAAGAAACCAGTAACCGTTAGCGTGGGGGTTATCCTCATTGTTCTATTCGGGTTGCTTGCCCTTTTCAGGATTCCAGTACAACTCACACCCGATGTAGATCTTGCCCAGATCTCCGTTTCCACATTCTGGCCCGGGGCCAGTCCCCTGGAGGTAGAGCAGGAGATCACCGACTTGCAGGAAGAGCAGCTGAAGAACCTTAGTGGGCTTAAGCGAATGTCCAGTATCAGCTATGACAGCAGTTCTTCCATCGGAATGGAGTTTGAACTTGGTACCGACAAGGATGATGCACTGCTCCGGGTGTCCAATGCCCTTGAAAAAGTGAGACGCTATCCGACCAATGCCTTTAAACCTTCGATAACGAGCGGCTCGGGATCTCGAGGCGGTGGAAATTCGATGACGTATATCATCTTGCGTCAGAACGATGACTATAAGGGAAATGATCTCAGCCAGGAATTCAACTATATCGATCAACAGATCAAACCGTATTTTGAACGGATTGTGGGTGTTTCATCCGCCATGGTCATGGGTGGAAGAGAGCGTGAAGTTCAGGTGATCATCGATCCGGAAGCGCTTGCCGCCAGGAAAATAACGATACCGGAGTTGATGCGGGCACTGGATATTGAAAACAGGAATATTAGTGCGGGAAATATAGATGAAGGCAAACGCCGATACATTACCCGGACGGTGGGGGAGTATACCAGTCTGGAAGATGTTAGACATGTCATCATTAAGCGGGTCAATAATATCCCGGTTATGGTCAGTGACGTTGCCAGGGTGGTCATCGGGTATCAAGACAGTCGACAGATCGTGAGAAGCAACGGCGCCATGGCAATCCTCATGGGCATTAATCGTGAAACCGGATCCAATATTCTCCTGGTTATGGATCGTTTCAAGAAGGTTCTGAGGACGGTCAATGAGGAGAAGCTGAACCCAAGAGGGCTTCGATTCGAGCAGAGCTATGATCAGACCGACTATATCTACAGCGCCATCGGCCTGGTGAGAAAGAATATCCTTTTTGGCGGCACATTGGCGATTACGATCCTCCTGTTGTTCCTGCGTAGTTTCACCAGCACGATCATCGTTGCAGTAGCCATACCCATCAGTATGATCGGTACATTTTTTGTCATGTTCCTCTTCGGTCGCAATATCAATGTGGTCAGCCTTGCCGGCCTGTGTTTTGCCATCGGCATGGTGGTGGACAACTCGATCGTTGTCTTTGAAAACATCTTTCGACACAGGGAGATGGGTAAAACCCGGGTGGCAGCGGCCTACGACGGTGCAACCGAGGTCTGGGGAGCGGTACTGGCCAGTACCTTGACCACCGTGATGGTTTTTCTTCCCATTGTCTTTGTCGAGGAAGAAGCCGGGCAGCTCTTCAGGGATATCGCCATCGCCATCAGTAGTGCCGTGGCGTTGAGCCTGATTATTTCCATCACGGTTATCCCCACCCTCTCGGCAAGAATCCTCAGCAAGGTGAAGCCGGATGATTCCGGCAAAGACACCTTGATGTCGGTGACAAACCTGGCACGAAGGTTTGTCGATATGGTCGCAAGGTACATCTACTGGTTTACCGGGCGAGTATCCCTGCGCCTGGGGATCATCGGCGTTCTGATAGGAATAGCCGTTTTTACCTCCTGGATACTCTTTCCCCAAACCGACTATCTACCCGAGGGGAACCAGGAGATGATCATGGGAATGGCATTGCCCCCGCCGGGATACAATCTTGATGAATTCAGGGATATCGCGTTGCGCGTGGAAAAGGACTTTGTGCCGCTATTGACGGAGAACAAGGAGAGCGGGATGGCAGAAAAGCTTGGGCTGCCCCACCTGGCTCGGTTCTTTTTTATCGGATATGGGGCTCAGGCCGTCACCTATGTGGTTTGTGCCGTCCAGGAGAGAACCCGAGAGTTGATCCCCTATATCCAGACGTCTTTGGGTAAGATCCCCGGTGTGATGCCCTTTGTCATGCAGGCCAGTCTTTTTGGTCGTAATTCGGGCGGTCGATCCATCAACCTTGAAATAAGAGGACCCGATCTGGATACGCTCATCGAGATTGCCAAGCAGACCTTCGGGATGGCCATGCAGGCCCTGCCCGGAGCACAGATGCGACCCATGCCGAGCCTTGATCTGGGCAATCCTGAGATGCGAATCATTCCCAATCGGGATCGTCTCTCCCGGCTGGGCATGACGACCTATTCGCTCGGTATTACTGTCGATGCCCTGGTTGATGGGACCAAGGCGAGCAACTATCGTCTTGAGGGCGAGGAGATTGATCTGGTTGTCAAAGGCGAAGAAAACAGGATAAGGCGTATTCAGGATCTTTCCGAATTGCCAGTGATCGCACCGACAGGAGAAAAGGTTACCATCGGTTCCCTGGCCGAGGTCCGTCTTGAAGAGGGGCCCACCGAGATCAGCCATATCGATGGCGAGCGGGCGATTACAATCATGATTATGCCACCGGCCGATGTTGCGTTGGAGGTGGCGATGACCACCATTGAGGAAAAGGTAGTAAAGCCGATGCGGCTCAGCGGAGCCCTGCCGGATTTGTATATGATCACATATGGTGGCACGGCAGATAAGCTGACACGCACCCGGGAAGCGCTGATGTGGAATTTCCTGTTGGCCATTGTGATCAGCTATCTGCTGATGTGTGCGCTATTTGAAAACTTCTTCTATCCGCTGATTATCATGTTCAGTGTCCCCCTTGCCGCAGCCGGCGGTTTCATCGGTATCTTCCTGGTGAATTCGTTTGTTGCCCGGCAACCCCTCGATGTATTGACCATGCTCGGATTTGTTATTCTCGTTGGTATCGTGGTCAACAACGCCATTCTTATCGTTCACCAGACCCTCAATAATATGCGCGATGGTGGAATGGCCCACCGCGATGCCATCGTCGAATCGGTTAGAACCCGCATTCGCCCCATCTACATGAGCAGTATCACTACCGTTTGTGGCATGCTCCCATTGGTCCTGTTGAAGGGGGCAGGCTCTGAGTTTTACCGGGGAATCGGATCCGTGGTCGTGGGTGGGCTGCTGTTTTCGACGGTGTTTACCATCTTTCTCATCCCGGCCCTGCTCAGTTTGTCACTGGACGCTGCCGATCTTCTAAAGAGGAAATTCTCTAAGGATCCATCGACCTAACCTTCCCTATGATCTGTCTGATACAAGCCCCGCCTCGGGCTGAAGCGCGGCCCGTCTGATCAGGGAAGAAACAACGTCAATCGGTTGGGGTTACGCGGCTCGTTTCGGTGGTCGTATATGGGTTGCGGTAAAGACCCAACCGAAAACCGATCAACCAAACGAGCAGCGCAACCGATCAACCAATACCGAGCCCTTGGTGTAGTTTTATATGAGGTGGGAAGCGAGGCAGAAACGCATAGAACCCCGATCGGTATTCGCCGAACGGGAGCCCAGCCGTTGTTTATCTCACCGATGATCCCGTCTGCAGGTACGTTGACCCCAGCATACTTCACTTCGCACGGCTTTCTTGCTTGACACATCCCCCCCGTTTTTCTACACTTTAACGATGTTTCTTTCCGGCAGGAACACCGATAGGGCCGGTTTCTATCCGGTACCCCTAGCCGCTTTTTAGATTGAATAAGGAATACGAACCCGATGATGAAGCGAACAGGCAAAGTTGGACGCAATGATGTCTGCCCCTGTGGGAGCGGGCTTAAGTACAAGAAGTGTTGTTCTGAAAAAGAGGCGGCAGAGGCTGACGAGCTCAAGAGGCAATATACCCAGCAATACAAAATACGGTTCAAGCAACCATCGGATATTGAGCGCATCAAGGCCGCCGGGAAACTGGCACTGGGTACCCTTGATCTTGTCGAATCGAAACTTGCCTGCGGTATAGCCACCGATGAGATCAATACATGGGTTCATGAATTTACCGTCAGCCACCATGCCATACCGG
>JAZFSW010000126.1:0-5279 GCA_036446375.1 Desulfobacterales bacterium
AAAAACCGGAAAATGAAGTCCAGAGCTAAATCTGAATCAGTGGCAGGGCTCAGATTTTATCTTGACTTAGGGAGGCATTTCTGTAAATCTCTGCAGGATTCTATACATATAAATGGCGCGTCACCCAAGCAACGTAAAGGAGCAAGATCATGGAAGAAACGCTAAAGGCAGTCTATCAGGGCATTATTGATGGCGACATGGGCACGGTTCAGGAAAAGACCCAGAGTGGCATCGATGGTGATATTGGGCCTGAAGTGATACTGAATGAAGCGCTGGTCCCGGCAATGGCCGAGGTGGGGCGTCGATTCGAAGTGGGTGAGTTCTTTGTGCCGGAAATGCTCATTGCCGCCCGGGCCATGCAGGCGGGTATGGCGATTCTAAAGCCGAAACTCCTCGAAAAGGATATCAAACCCATCGGTAAGGTTCTTGTTGGCACCGTCAAGGGCGACCTCCATGATATCGGAAAGAATCTCGTCGCCATGATGCTGGAAGGCGCCGGGTTCGAAATTCAGGATGCCGGTGTCGATGTGTCCCCGGAAAAGTTCGTCGAGCTTCTTCGCGAAGGATCTGCCGATATTATCGCCATGTCCGCGCTTCTCACCACCACCATGACGACGATGAAGGCCACGATTGATGCGCTCAATGAGGCGGGCCTCCGAGACCAGGTGAAAGTGATGGTGGGTGGCGCTCCGGTGACCGATGCCTTCGCAACAGAGATCGGTGCTGACGGTAGTGCGCCCGATGCCGGTCAAGCAGCAAGACTGGCCCAGTCTTTGATGGGATAGATAGCCGATAAGAAACCAAAAACGGGATATCATCGGAAGGGCCCACATGGCTACGGATCGTATTGCTGAAGTGAAACGTAAAACAGCGGAGACCGTCATCAACGTCCGGCTGGAAATGGATGGTGAGGGCACGCACGACATATCCACTGGCATTGCATTTTTTGACCATATGCTCACCCTTTTTTCGGTTCATGGTTTTTTTGACCTGTCGGTGAAGGCCAATGGAGACACGGATATCGATTTTCACCACACCGTCGAAGATGTGGGTCTGGTCATGGGGGATGTCTTTAGCCAGGCCCTCGGTGATCGAAAGGGGATAATCCGCTATGGACACGCGGTTACGCCCATGGATGATGCGCTGGCAGCCGTTACGATTGATTTGTCCAACCGGCCTTACCTGGTATTCAATGTCCCGCCTGTTGAAGGGAAAGGGCAGAATTTTAACCTGTCCATTACCAAGGAATTTTTCCGGGCATTTGCCACCCGGGGCGGGATGAACCTGCACATCAATGTCATGTATGGTGAAAACGAGCACCATGTCATCGAATCGATTTTCAAGGCCGTGGGAAGGGCCATGGATCAAGCGGCCGGATCTGATGAGCGGATAACCGGTATCCGTTCTTCTAAGGGGTCGTTATAGAGATCGGGCCCTCTCTTCTCACGCAATGCCGCTACGGGCCCCAGAATACCGAAAAACCTTTTTATATCGGGGAGATCGGATCATTTTCATGGGATATGATCGCTCCCCCCTTGATTGATCGAAATACGCAGAAATCATCACGCGGAGCCTATTGTTGCCGTTACACCTGGTCGCTCATGGTACCCAGACCCACCCGCCTTCCGGGACAGGATTCCTTTCTGGTACATCCTACCATTATATTTATGGGTCAGCCTTGACAAAAGGACAAATCATCATTAGTTTCAGAGTTTAACAAAATCCAATCCAGCAAAGATCCTGCCCTTGTGGTTGATCTTTCCTTTTCCAAATATGTGGAGGTCGTTCTTTTTGGCAATGCGTATTCCGGAAGATACGATTACAGACATCAAGAATGCCACCAATATTGTGGATGTCGTATCAGAAGCGGTGCTTTTGAAAAAACAAGGGAAGAATTATATCGGACTCTGCCCCTTTCATTCGGAGAAAACCCCATCTTTTACCGTCAGTGCGGAAAAACAAATCTTCCATTGCTTTGGTTGCGCCAGCGGGGGAAACGCCTTCAGTTTTTTGATGCAACATGAAGGCCTGTCGTTTCCGGAAGCGGTCAGACAGCTTGCTCAACGATGTGGTGTTACCGTTCCCAGCGAACCGATGACACCCGACCAGAAAAGACGCATGAGCGAAAAGGATGCTATTTTCGAGGTCAACCAGAAGGCAATGGAATTCTTTCACCAACGCCTGCGTGACAACGGCGGGAAAAACCCGGCGATGGATTACCTCAACAAGCGAGGAATGACGGATCAGACCATTGATCAGTTCCGTTTGGGATATGCCCCTCCGGGCTGGGAAATCCTTTCACAGCAGCTAATGCAGCAAAGGGTACCGCGGGCAGCCGTTGAACGGTCCGGTCTGATTGTCCCGCGGAAAGAAAAGAGCGGGCACTATGATCGGTTCAGAGATCGGATCATGTTTCCGATATTTGACGGCAATAAAAGGGTGATCGGCTTTGGCGGAAGGGCAATGGATGACACCCCACCGAAATACCTCAATTCACCGGAAACCCCGGTGTATCACAAGAGCCGATCTCTCTACGGGTTATATGATGCTAAGAAAAGGAGCAGAGAGACCAATACAGTATACATTGTGGAGGGGTACTTTGATTTTCTATCCCTATATCAAAACGGGATACACAATGTTGTGGCCACCCTCGGTACGGCCCTGACATCCGAACATCTTCGACTGCTGAAAGGATACGCTGGCACAGCCATGTTGGTCTATGACTCTGATGCTGCCGGTGTGAAGGCGGCAATGCGAAGTATCGGGCTATTTATAAAGGAAGGTGTGGATGCCCGGATTGTCATACTACCCACCGGATATGATCCGGATGCTTATGTTACAGAATTTGGCCCTGAGAAATTTACCGACGCGAGCGCTGCAGCTCTGGGGCTCATCCCTTTTCTTGTGGAGACAACCATTAAGAAACATGGCCCCTCAATTGAAGGCAAGATCCGCGTTATCGAGGAGCTGAAAGAGCCGCTGTCCGCGATTGAAGATCGCACGGCACAATCGCTTTACATCAAGAACCTGGCCGAGGCCATCGGTGTGGATGAAGCGGCCATCCGGGAAAAGGTCGGGGAGCATTCCGGGAAAAGGACAGGTAGGGGTGACCGTGACTCTGGATGGCCCCGGGGCGTTTCCCGGAATCCGAGGCAGTCGGGCAACCCACAGGGATCTTCCCTTTTGGGTGAAAAGGGCTTTCGAGAGGGTGGGATTCGTTTTGAACGGCAGATCATCTCAATGATGCTTCAATTTTCTGAAATCCTACCGGAGATCAGTGCTCGAGGTATTCTTGAACGTTTCAGGGATGACATGCTAGAATCAATTGGCGATTTTATTCTGGCGAATTTCCCACAGTTGGATGGTGATGTGTCACAGTTGGTTGATTTGATCGATGATAGTGGAAAAAGAAACATGGTTACCCAGTTGGCCTTCAGCGACAATCAATGGAGCCGAAAGGGCTGCCTGGATTTGCTCACGCAATTTGAATCGAGTCGGTTTCACCGGAAAAACGACCTGTTACAAGAAATCAAGAGCGCCGAGGCAAGCAACGACTATGAATTGCTGGCTGAACTGCTCAAGAAGAAACAACACGAGGCGGTTAAAGCATACTAAACGCGCCGGTAGAACAGCAGCGAATGGTAAACGATACTTCAGGCCGATCATTAAGAGGGCTTTTCATCTGCGCAAAGAGCCGCGGATATTCAGGGAGGTAGAACTCTATGGCAAAGGGATTGGAAAAGAAGAAGCGTGGAACAAAAAACGCCGGAAACGTGAAGAAGGCGAAGAGTGCCGGGAGTGTGAAAGGAACGGGAAGTACGCAGGCCGCCAAAAGTACCGGAACCGTGAAGAAGACAAAGCGTACCGGGGATGCCAAGAGCACCGCAAGCGTGAAGAAGACAAAAAGCACCGGGGCTGCCAAAAGTACCGCAAGCGTGAAGAAGACAAAAAGCACCGGGGCTGTCAAGAGTACCGCAAGCGTGAAGAAGGCGAAGAGTGCCGGGAACGTGAAAGGAACGGGAAGTACACGGGCCGCCAAGAGCGCCGCAAGCGTGAAGAAGACAAAAAGCACCGGGGCTGTCAAGAGTACCGCAAGCGTGAAGAAGACAAAAAGTACCGGGAGCATGAAGGGAGCGGGAAGTACCAGGACTGCCAAAGGTGCCGGGGGCACCCCGCGCGCCGCTAAGAAAAAGGATGTGAAAGGTTCCCGACGATCCAAAACGACTGAGGGCAGCAAATCAATCAGCAAAAAGGTATTGAAGGATCTGATTGCCAAAGGAAAGAAAGACGGCTATCTCACATACAGTGAAATCAACGCCATACTTCCTGAAGACGCGATTACCACAGAGCAACTTGATGATACGTTGATGATATTTGCCGATAGCGGTATAGACATCATAGATGAGAGCAAACCCCGGGCTACCACCCGAGCCGTTGCTGTCACCCCAAAAAAGGTGCCCGCCAGGAGCGATGCTGCTTCGGACTTTGGAACGGTAACCGATCCGGTCAAGATGTATTTGCGCGAAATGGGCCTCGTGACCCTCTTGAGTCGAGAGGGGGAGGTGACTATCGCCAAGAAGATTGAGGCTGGAGAACAGGAAGTGCTGAGGGCGTTGATCGATACCACCACAGGGGTCGAATGTCTTCTCGAGCTGGGAGCGCATCTGGCAAACAGAACCCTCCGTCCAAAACATGTCTTGAGAGACATTGATGAGGGGGATGCCTATGTCGATGAGGAAATTCAGACAGAAAAGTTTCTAACCACGGTCGTTGTTATCGCAAAACACAATGATGAAAACAGGGAACCTCGCGAGCGCATCTTCTCATCCAGGCTCGGTATGGATGAAAGCCGGAAGATCCGGCGCAGGATCGCCCGTGGAAACAACGGGATTTTCGAAAAGCTCAAAGAGTGGCGTCTGGAAGCAGGTGTCGTCAACAAAATCGAGTCGATTGTCCGAACCCAGATGACCTGGTTTGACACCATGAATCGGATGCTTCAGATGACCGCCGAAACACTGAATGCCTCGATTACCGAATTAGATAGCAACCTGAAGACAAAGCGTATGTTCCTAAAGTGGGCCAAACCCCGATGCGATTTGGGAAAAGAGGATATCGGCCTGGTTCATAGGGAACTGAAGCGAGTCCGGGAACAGATCAGTGAAAAAGAATACGATATCAAGACGAGAGCCAGGACGCTGAGGAAGATTATTACCAATGTCGATGCAGGACTTGCCAAAGCAGAAGTTGCCAAGAGTGAACTTACCCGGGCCAATTTGCGT
>JAZFSW010000127.1:0-7890 GCA_036446375.1 Desulfobacterales bacterium
ATGTTGGATGTTCGATGTTCGACGTTCATCCTTTGCTTTCGCGGTTCAGGACTAGGCCCTTCAAAGCTCTATACTGAACGCTGAACACTTGATCGTATCTTCTTCATTGATCTGACTGGCCCTCCCGCTTTCAGTGGGACCTCTTGTCTTGGCCGGAGGTGGCCCTCATATGGATCGACACATCGCTATTTATCCAACACATCCCGAATCGCCCTGGCTATCTCACCCATGGCAATCGGCTTCATTACAAAAGCACTCATGCCCGCCGCCTTTGCTAGATCCGCATTCATCGAATTACTATGGCCGGTGCAGAGGATGACAGGAATATCCGGGCGGATGTTCATCATTTCTCTTGCCATCATCTGACCGGTGAGGTGGGGCATGGTTTGATCGGTGACGATCACATCATATTTATCCGGTTGTGCTTTAAACGCTTCAAGCGCTTCGATGCTGCTGGTTCGGGTACTCACGGTATACCCCAAGCGTTTTAACATGGATTGGTAGATCTGGGCCATGGCCGGTTCATCATCGACAAGAAGTATCCTCTCCGTTCCTGTAGGAATAGTCTCCTTCTCCTTGATTTTCGTCCCGTCTCCCACAGGCTCGATCTTGGGGAAGAGTATTTCGAAAGTGGTTCCTTCTCCCGGTTCGCTATGCACATTTATTGCACCGCCATGGCTTAGAACGATACCGTGAATGACCGAAAGACCCAATCCGGTGCCATGTCCTATTTCTTTGGTTGTGTAATAGGGATCGAATATCCGTTCCATCACTCTGTGGCCCATGCCGTGACCGGTATCGCTCACGGTCAGCTTCACGTAGGAACCGGATCTGAGATCCGGGTTCTGTTCTGCCGGTAGATCATCGGTTTCAATATTTGCTACGCTGACCTTCAGCACGCCGCTGCTATCGCCCATCGCGTGAGATGCGTTTGTAGCCAGATTCATGATGATTTGATGTATCTGGGTAGGATCGGCCATGATCAATCCGGTATCTTTTTCTATGTTCTGCTGGATCTCAATGGTCGTCGGCAATGATGAACGCAGCATCTTCAGCACTTCTTTGATGACAATGCCAATTGCCAGGGGCTTCTCATCCTGTTTACTCTGACGACTGAAGGTGAGAATCTGCCTTACCAGGTCTTTGGCGCGGCCAGTGGCCGCCAGTGCCTGTGTCAGATACTCATGGTTCGGGTCCTCCTTCGGCATATCGTGTAGTGTAAGCTCCGTATTGCCCATTATAATGCCAAGGATGTTGTTGAAGTCATGGGCGATGCCGCCGGCCAGCGTCCCGACCGCTTCCATTTTTTGAGATTGCTGCAGTTGGTCTTCAAGTTCCTTGCGCTCAGTGATATCTGTCATAAAACACAATGTGGCGGGCAGGCCCTCCCATAATAGCGGCACGACATTGAGTTCCACCCACTTCGTGTCCCCAGCTTTATTGACAATCCTATAGGAGTAGGTATCCGGCAGTTCTTCGCCCCCGATCCGCCTTTCATGGCGATCCTGAACCATCCTCTGGTCTTCAGGGTGGACAAAATCCATGAAAGGCCTGGAGGTAAATTCCGCGTCTGAATAACCATGAAGGTCGAGTGCTTTGGGATTGGGAGACTTGATTACGCCGTCTTGTGCCACAAGGATGGCTATATTGGCCTTTTCAAAAAGCAAGCGGTATTTCTCCTCACTTGCCAGTAGTTCCCTTTCTGCCAGTATCTTTTCTGAGACATCACGGAAGACCAGTACAACGCCGGTTACTTTTCCCTGTTCGTCCCGAATTGGCGCTCCGCTGTCATCTACCGAATACTCGGTGCCATGCTTTGAGATAAGAATAGTGTGGTTTGCCAGCCCCACGATAACGCCTTCATGCAGGACCTTTTCAACCGGACTTTCGACCCGTTGCCGAGTTTGCTCGTTGATGATATTGAATACCTCGTCGAGAGGACGCCCCATGGCCTCGGCCAGCTTCCAACCGGTCAGCTTCTCCGCGATGGGGTTCATTCGCACGACGTGCCCTTCGGTGTCGGTCGCGATGACCGCATCCCCTATTGAATGGAGTGTTATGGATAGATGCGCCTCACTCTTTACCAGCGCCCTATTTGCCTCGTTGAGCAATAGAAGATGTTTGACGCGTTGGCCATCGAAATACCAGAAGGATGCGCCAATGGCCGAGAACAGCAATATGCAGATAACGATCAAGAGTACTTGTGTGTACCTGAAACGACTCAAATCCTTTGCCATTATCTGCTGGAGCTTTGACTCTACTTCGTCTGCTTTTGTGAGAAAGCTCTGGAACAACTGATCATAGCGCTGGTCAATCTCGGTGCCAATACCGGAGCCTTCCTTTGTCTCCATCCTCTTCTGAGTAATCTCCCTGAACTCTCTCAGTTTTCCCAGAACGCTCTTGATCTTCGCGCGCATTTCAGCATCATCAAGCGGTACAAAAGTACCCTCCGGGTTCTTTCCTCCTTCCAGCATTGCTTTTGCATACCACTCAGCCTGGTCCTGGTGTTTCCAGACTTCGTCCATATCTTCATAGCGATCACCGCTTATAATCTCCTCAAACCAAAGATGAGCGATGGCCGTCTCCAGCTTGATCTCCATGGCAGCATCCACCAATGGTGCATACACCTTGCTGATTCGATCGCCTTTGTAGAAACCATATCCCAATATGCCGGTTATCGTCAGTCCCACAATGCATATCAGAACATACATTCGCCATGGGATGGGCACGAATTGACCTTTCTTTTCTGGCGCTTCATTGATTGGAATCTCGGTCATTGGATAATCCTCAGTCTGTTCCGGTAGTAGGAGGGATGGCGTAAACAGGCTTGATATGTAGATAGGTCCATGGGTAAGCACCTATAGAAGTTATACGTCGATACAAAGCAGAGGTTGGTTCATTTCACGGTAGGTTGTGCTTCGCTATATCAATGGAAGATTTTGGCTCATTTGCCGCTATGTGTCAACAGATATCCAGCAGGTCTGTTAGGTATTTGCCACAAAGGCACGAAGACACGAAGACTACAGCAGGAATGTTTTGCTTACATTGATGGCCCTTCTTTGTGTCTTGGTGTCTTAGTGGCCAGACATCAGTTGAAGACCTTAGTCCTAAGCCCTCAGTCCTCAGTCCTGTCTTTTGATCCCTAAGCCCAAAACACCGAAATACTATCCTGGCGTGCGTTCACATGCTGCAGGGTTACTTCGATGAGATCTTCCGGCTTCAGATCGAAACTGGTCGACAGGGGAAGATTGCACTCCAGCATATAGTCCGGGATCAGGATCTGGTAGTTGTTCCTGCGCTTGAAAACCACGATGGCCTGATACTTGGTGCCGACCTGGGTTTCCAGATACTTTAGCAACCAGTATCGTTTGCGCCTGAACTGTATCATTCCTACAGCTCTCATGGGCTCTTCGAGCATCTGCATTGTGTGGCTCAGCTCATCGGCGGAATAGGGCGTTTCCAAGCCGAAGGCGGATCGCAGCTGGCGCTGGGTGATAAGATCGAAGTATTTCCGGATCGGCGAGGTCGCTGTCACATACGCATCAAGACCCAGGCCGGAGTGACGCTCCGGGGTGGTGCTCAGGACAAAGCGGCTCAGCAGCCTTCGCTGGCGGTAGTTCTGAAACAGGGTGCCGTTTTCTTCTTTGTAGAGTCGCTCTTTGGGTTCAGGCTGGGTTCTGAAAACAGCCGGTATGTTTTTCTCAGCAAGAAATCCGGCCATCAACCCGTTGGCCAGAATCATCAGCTCTTCGACGATGACCCGTGCAGGGCTTTCCCTGTTGACCGTGTTTACGGTGACCTCACCGTTCTCCCCCAGCATCACACCGATCTCCGGCAGGGAAATCTGGACAGCCCCCTGGGCCAGGCGGCGCCGGCGAAGCTGTTCTGCGATGTCTTTGAGGATGATGATATCCCCGTTATCATTGGCCATCAGATTGACGGCATAGTAGGTGAGCTGCTGTTTGACACGGATATAGCTTGGCACAATCTCATAGTCGATGACATCGGCGGCCTGATTGAGTTTCATCATGACGCTGATGGCCGGACGCACCGTATCGGCTTTCAGGCTGCACAGGCCTTCTGCCAACTGCGGGGGGAGCATGGGGATCTTGCTGTCCGGCATGTAAATGGAACTGGCCCGCTGCATTGCCTCCAGATCGATGGCATCTCCCCTCTTAATATAGTGGGCCACATCCATGATATGAACGCCGATGAAATGCTGCTCTCCCCGGGTGTCAATACTGATCGCATCATCGTAGTCGAGCGTTCCCGCACCATCGATGGTCATTATCGGAAGGCAGGTGAAATCTTTTCGCGCTGGGTCAAGATCAACCCCATCGGCCACGGCGATGATCCCTTCAACCCCATCCGCCCCATCGGCCACGGCGATGCCCTTGCCGATGCCCCTGGCGATAATCCCATCGGCCACGGCGATGATGCCATCGGCCACGGCGATGATTTTGTCTGAAAAATCTGTCGGCACATCGGCTTTGAGCAGATCGATATTTTCGTCTGCTTCAAAGATGCCCAGGGTGACCAGTACCTGGAAGATCCGGTCGATGTCCGAGATCCCGGCCTTGGCCAGTATTGCTTTTCCCAGGGGGAAATCGTCACTGTCAGTCCGGTCAAGATACAGGGCTTTGAGGATGTGGGCATATCCTGTGGTTTCTGCGGTCATCTCCGGGGTCTTGCCATCGATGACGTCTTTCAACCAGGTGCCGCCGGCGTCGATGATTGCTTCCTTGCGGGCATCTTCTTTCCGCTGCGCAAGGATGGTTTCGACCTGCTCGGGAGTGTTGGGGAAAAACCGGTCCCGGTCGAATTTGAAATACAGCCGGTTATTGAATACTGCCCGTACAACCGCCGATTCGTGATCCGCGCTGGGATTGTCCGGGAAACACAGCGTCGTCATGGTGGCAAGATCCACCCACTCCCCCTCGGCACTCAGCACCTCCCAGAGCCCCTCGATATCGATCTGCTCAATCAGAGCATTTCTCCTGCCGGCAGTCAGTTTCAGATGGGTGGTCATCTTCTGTCTGCTCATCGAGACATCGGCCGCATCTTTGCCCGTATGAACGAGCCGATGGGGTGCGAGTTTGACCTCACGATCGGTTTCAGTGAGCAGCCGGAGCTTCTGATTTTTCACGTCCAGAACGATCGCACACATGATTTTCTGCCGATCGATATATTCAACAATTCTTCCCGTTTCCATGGCTCGCGTTATAACAATGGGGTCGAGAGAAGTCAATGGAAGGGATGGGGATAAGGGATAGACATCGGTCGTCGCCTTCGGCTATGCCCGACAAGAAAGGCAGAAGACAGAAGGGAAGGGAACTGAAGGCAGAGGTCGGAGGTCGGGAGATGATGGGATAGGACTGAGGGATCGGCCGACGCCTTCGGCTATGGCCCGACACGTCAGCCGACACCTTTGGCTATGTGCGACAAGAAAGGCATGGAGGAAGGGATGAAGAGACAGGACAGATGGCCAGCTAAACAACTGAAAAAGAAAAGAATGAATCGGACACAGAGGCAAGATGCCGGCCTGAAAGCCGCCCGATGCACGTTTATCGCAGGCTTTGCTGCAACAAGCAATGTTCTGGCGGGAAAAACGTATGGCATCCCCATATCCGGCACGATGGCCCATTCCTACGTGACTGCATTTGGCGTAGGAACGAAACTCGGCGTTTCTGCCGATGCCCCATATATTGATATCGTCTATAAGCTGGCCAAACTGGGTGATCGTCTTGCCGAAGTACAAGCAAGATTATAGGCGAGATCTGAAGGGTCTGATTCTGAATCATGTGACTATTCTGCTGCTGGCCCACCGTGTTCGTTTCTTTCCTGGGCGCCAAACAGTGACCCGGCACAAGCAGAACAAGACATGGCCGCCCTGCGAAAGGCGGGGTTGAAGTAGGGATGTGTTCCGGGGTCGCAGCATACGGTATTGATACGAAAAGGGCCGAATTGATAAGCAGCAGTAGATGGGAATTCCGCGATCAAACATCTTTGGACGACACGTCGTTACCAGCCGCTTCGACGTCATCTCTCCCCGGGCTTGCATCCTGCGACCACTGTCTCCTGAGGAGACCGGTGATGATGAGCATGATGCCGACCGTAATTCCTATGGCAGCACTGTCTAGTCTATAGATCCAGACCCCGGAGAAGACCGATGAAGATGCCGGGACGAGGAGGACAAGAAAGCTTATGGCGAAGTATGCGATAATCAGCGGGCCTACAGCAAAACAGACCATATCCAGAATCTTCTGAAATACCTTCAAAACATCCCCCTTTCCTGACAGCCAGCCTTTGAGTCTCCTCCTGGGTCGCGCATGGCCAGGTATCGTCGAGCTCTCAATCCCCCCCTATTCCGTAGGCTCAAGAATGGGAAGGGGACAGGAGGCAGATCTTACCATATGGACTCAAGTCGCGAAACATGGAACCGATCGATACCCCTGTCGGTGTTAACTTTCAAATCTTCACCCAGGATCCCCGGTCGGCTCAGTGCGATATAGAAAAGGCCGTCATTGCCAAAGACCTCCAGCGACGCCCTGTCAAAGACCAGCACCATATCCAGTTTGTCTCCGGTAACCGCATATGGAACGCTCTTATCCCCCCACTGCATTGTCCCGGATCCGGCATCCAGCTCCAGGGAGAAGTCACCGACGGACATATCGATAGCCCCGACGGCATCGGCGGTCAGGTGAATACGGCAGGCGTTGTTGTCCAGCTGGAAAGTAACGGAGGTGCCGGGCGTTTTCTCCTCTGTCGATGAAACCAGGGCGTCGAGTTCGCCAACCGGTTTGAACGTCAATCGAGGTCCGGCAGCGGTCTGTCTCAATCCCATTTCCAGGGGCAGGCTCATCTGCTGATTAAAGGGCATGCCCGGAATATTTCCCCGAATCCAGGCGATATGAATCCGCCGACCGTCCGCAACATCACTCCATGTCTGTCCGGCATAGGCATGTCCCCGGCTCTTTTCTCCGCCGGCGTAAGCCCGCTTGGCCGCCCCGTCTGCCGTGAAATGCGTTCCGTCGAAATCGCCTGTCAGATAATGGCCGTCCGCGCTCCAGAACACCCATTTCATGTCTTTTGTAAGGTCAACGTTTAGGGGAAAAAAATCGGGGCACTCACCGGTACCGGGGAGCGTCAGGCGCTGCAGCTCGCGCCAGTCGATCAGGTTGTCCGAACGCAATAACCCATATAGCTGCCCTTCTTCCGACGCATCCAGATATAGGGCCATGATCCACTGTCCGGAATCTTCATGCCAGATCACCTTGGGATCCCGGTTCGTACCGGCAATATGGGGCACAACCGGGTTGCCTCTGTATTTGTGGACGGTCCGGCCGTTATCCAGGCTGTATGCCAGCCCCTGGGTGAACGGCACCTTTTCCGGTGCATACGAGCCGGCCGCCGTGTAGAAGAAACAGAGGGGCGGATGGACCCCATCTCCGAGGCCACTGCTGTTCTTCCAGTCAACCACGCCGGATCCTGAAAACATGCTTCCCTGGACATCGGGTTTCAATGCATCATCCGATTCCTTCCAGTGGAACATATCGTCACTTTCCGCCTGACCCCAGTTCATATTTCCCCAGAGATAGCCGAAGGGATTGTGCTGGTAAAACATATGGTATTTGCCATCGTAGTGAACGAGGCCATTCGGATCGTTGATCCAACCACGCCGCGTCGTAAAATGGATCTGCGGCCGAAGTGCTTCCTGGTACAGATCCTCCAGCCCCAGAGGTGCATCAGAAAACGCCAGAGATGTCTGCAGGTCACTCTCATCGATCGATCCTTCGGCAATCTCGACAATTACCTCTCTGCCTTTGCAGTCGGCGACATTGTAGAAGCCGATAAAATCACTATCATCGACGCCAAGTTCGATATCGAAGT
>JAZFSW010000128.1:0-4984 GCA_036446375.1 Desulfobacterales bacterium
AGAGCGTGCCCGTGCCCGTGAACGGAAAGAATGATTCATGTTAGACAATGAAAAGGTGGTAGCTTATCAATTCTCACTGAAATGTGCCGCTTCTAAAGCAGTGTTCGTTCACGAGCACGTTCACGTTCACGTGCACGAGCCGCTCACCGTGCGATAGAGCACTTATAACTTAAAGGAGTTTTGATATGGGGATGACCATAACGGAAAAGATTCTTGCGCGTCACTCGGGTTCGGATAGTGTAAAACCCGGTGACTTGATCAATGCAACGGTGGATATTGCTCTTGGTAACGATATTACCGCACCGATTGCTATCGATCAGTTTGAAAAGAGTGGCGCAAAAGAGGTGTTCGATAAAGATCGGGTGATTCTGGTCCCCGACCACTTTGTACCGAACAAGGATATTCAGTCCGCCATGCAGGCAAAGATGCTGCGGGATTTTGCGGGGAAACACGATCTGACCCATTTTTTTGATGCAGGAGAGATGGGCGTAGAGCATGCCCTTCTTCCCGAAAAGGGTCTTGTCCTTCCCGGTGATCTTGTCATCGGGGCAGACAGCCACACCTGCACTTACGGGGGCCTCGGTGCATTTGCCACCGGCGTTGGAAGTACCGATCTGGCTGCAGCCATGATCACCGGCGAGGTGTGGCTCAAAGTTCCCGAATCGATAAAATTCATTTACAACGGAAGGCTCCCGCAGTGGGTGGAAGGAAAGGACCTTATTCTCTATACCATCGGGGATATCGGTGTGGATGGCGCCCTGTATCAGGCCATGGAACTTACCGGACCGGTGATTGACACACTGTCCATGGCCGGACGGCTCACCATGGCCAATATGGCCATTGAAGCCGGGGCGAAAAACGGGATCTTCATCCCGGATGATATTACCGAAGCTTATGTTTCGACCCGTGCCCAGCGCGAATACACCTTTCTCACCAGCGATGACGATGCGGTATATGTGCGGACCATTGAATATGACGTGGGCAATATCGAGCCCCAGATCGCCTGTCCCCATCTTCCCGAAAACACCAAAGGGGTCAGCGAGATCGGTGATATCACCATCGATCAGGTGGTGATCGGCTCGTGCACCAATGGCAGGATAGAAGATATGCGCTCTGCTGCTGCGATTCTTAAGGGCCGCAAGGTGGCCAAGGGTACACGATTGATCGTTATCCCCGCCACACCATTGGTCTACCGGACGGCCCTGGAAGAGGGATTGTTTGAGGTGTTTCTCGATGCCGGCGGGATCTTGAGTCCCCCGACCTGCGGACCCTGCCTCGGGGGGCATATGGGTATACTGGCAAAGGGCGAACGGGCCGTTGCCACCACCAACCGGAATTTTGTCGGTCGAATGGGGCATCCGGAATCTGAAGTTTACCTTGCCAATCCTTCCGTTGCGGCCGCCTCGGCGATATTGGGGAAGATCGGTGGACCGGATCAGTTGGGATAACCGAAGGTGGTTGCCACGAAGGCACCAAGGCACGAAGAAGAGATTCTTATGGTATTCTAAACAGATACGGGCAACGCCTCTGGCTAAATCCCGCAAAGCGCATGGGCGGGACCTGTTTGATCGCCAAAGAAACTGAACATGAAGCGCATTTCTCTGAAATGCTTGGATCCTCTCGCAAAGGCGCCGTTCGATAGGCTCACGGCTCTGAGCAAGGTCGAAGGGCAAAGACGCAAAGAAAAGACTTTAAATATTAATATTTTACCTCTGTGAGCTCTGTGAGAGATAGAGATGTAGTTCCATATGAGTGGACGGTAGCAATTACCGATGAAGCCAAAAAGCCCTTCAGTTTATGTTTAACATTTAGCCGAGTTTTTCGTCCGATTGAGAGGGGAGCGATAATGAAAATAACCGGAAAGGTTTGGAAGTTTGGGGATGATGTCGATACGGACCTCATCATTCCGGCCCGATACTTGAATACCAGCGATCCCGCGGAACTTGCCAAGCATTGTATGGAAGATGCGGATCCAACGTTTGCGTCCAATGTCTCGGCATCGGATATTATCGTCGGGGGCAAGAATTTTGGTTGCGGATCTTCACGGGAGCATGCCCCCATCGCGATAAAGGAAGCGGGCGTGTCCTGTGTTATTGCCAAGGGCTTTGCGAGGATCTTTTACCGGAATTCCTTCAATATGGGCCTGCCGATTCTTGAATGCCCGGACACGGATCTTTTCAAGACCGGTGCCCGGCTTTCGGTAGACTTTGATACGGGGGAAATCATTCTTCTTGATGACGATTCCACTTATTCGACCCGGCCGATACCGCCTTTTATGCAGGAGCTGGTGAGCAGCGGCGGGCTTATGAAACATATTGAAAAGCGGATGAAGTGAATGATGGGACACAGATTTTCGCAGATGAACGCAGATCTTGAGAACAGTATCCAGTCAATCCTGCGCGCCGCGCCGTAGCTCAGCGAGCGAAGGTTGGTCAATTCTGTCAAAAAGTCTATACGTTCTTGCCTGAACCGCTAGCTTGAGACCACCGGGTTAATGATCGAACCGATGCCTTCGATATGGCATTCCACCACATTGCCCGATTCCAGCACCACCGGTGGATTTCTGAATATGCCCACACCCGATGGGGTTCCGGTGGAGATGATGTCACCGGGTATCAGGGTAATATCCTGGCTGATGTATTCGATAAGGTAAGGGATGTCGAAGATCAGATCACCGGTATTGCCATCCTGCATGACCACACCATCGACGGTGGCTGTTAGTCTCAGATTGTTTACATCGGGAAACTCATCGGTTGTGACTAACGCAGGTCCCATTGGAGCAAAGGTGTCAAAAGATTTGCCGCGATACCACTGGTCATCGGAAAACTGCGCCTCTCTGCCCGAGACATCGTTCATCACGGTAAAACCGGCGATGTAATCCATAGCATCCTGCTGGCTTGCCCGCTTACATTCCCTTCCGACCACGATAGCAAGTTCGACCTCCCAGTCGATCTGTTTGCAGCTTTTGGGAAGGAGAATAGGATCAAAAGGTCCGCTGAGCGTATTGAGGGTCTTGCAGAAGATGAGGGGTTTTTCCGGATTCTCAGCCCCTCCCTCCTTTGCGTGTTCCGCGTAGTTTTTCCCCAGACAGAGGATCTTTGAGGGACGCCGGACCGGGCAGGTGATGGGTACATCCATTTTCTCCCCCGGTTCGGATACGTCAGCAACCTTCTTGAGCCATCCATCTCTAAAGAAGTCTTCACCGATATCCGGTATGTCCGGGAAAATGGATCGTAAGGCCACGATTCTATCTTCTTTCAACAGGCCAGGTTGTGCATTGTCTTTTTCACCGAAACGAATGAGTTTCATTTGCCTTCCTTTCGCAGGTCATGGGCTGTGTGTTGTTGCGCTAACGTGCCGTCTTCAAATGATTTTGTCCCATACCAGTTGATCTGCCTGCAGACCCCTCTGATGATATTGACTTCTCTTGTGCGGAGGGGCAACCGGTTGAGAAAGCGGCGCAAGCCGTTGATCCAGTGGTCGGGGTTTTCGGGATTGATGAAGCTGATCCGGACGAGTATCTCGCTCAATTGAGCATACATTTTTTCCAGTTCATCTCGTGTTGCCAGCCGCGGCGCAAACGTGGACGGCCCTTCTAAACTGGCAGAAAAGATCTCATGGCAGACGATCATCACCGCTTGGGCAAGGTTCAGGGAGGAAAAGTCATCGGTTGGAATGTTGATCAGCACATGGCAGTACCGGATATCCTCATTGGCCAGACCCCGATCTTCAGGGCCAAATACAATGGCCACGGGGTTTTCTCTGGCAATCGGGATCAACCCTTCGGCAAATGTGCGGGGAGAGGTCACGGCCTGTCGCTGTCCCCCCAGACGGGCGGTGGTTCCGGCAATGTAGCGATAAGACCCCAGGGCCGTTTCCAAATCGTCGAAGATCTCCATGCCTTCGATGACATGTGAAGCGGCGTGGGTGGCCATTCTAGATGCCCTATGCGGATCATAGTTCTGCGGATCAACCACAACCAGTCGACCGATCCCCATGTTGCATATCGCTCGGGCCGCAGCACCGATGTTTTCCGGATGACGCGGCTTGTTCAGTACAATGGAGATGTTGTCAAGGTTGACCTTGTCAGGCATCGCTGCAATTTCTCAATAGGTTGTGGTCTTCCCATTATCGCATGGCCAAAGCCGGTGCTGAGTTGCTTACCGTTTACCTGACGATCCCATCCGGAGCGTATTGAGAAGTTGCGCCTCAGGCAATAATTTCGAAACTGTTGAAGAAATAGCCAATCTCAAATGCAGCCGTTTCCGGTGAATCGGACCCATGGACGATGTTTCTTTCAATGCTCGTGGCAAAGTCTTTCCGTATGGTACCTTCGGCAGCTTCCTCAAAATTGGTGGCCCCCATGATTTCCCGATAGGCCGCGATGATGTTTTCCCCCTGCAGGACCATGACGACAACAGGACCCGATGTCATGAAATCCATCAGGCTGTTGAAGAAGGGCTTTTCTCTATGCACCTCATAGAAACCTTCAGCCTGGGCTCGGGTCATATGGATCATCTTGGCGGCTATGATCTTCATTCCTTTTTCTTCAAGTCTCCGAATTACGTCTCCTATATGGCCACTGGCCACGCCGTCGGGTTTTATGATTGATAGTGTTCTCTCCATTTTACTTTCATCCTTTTAGACATCGGTTGTACTTCATGTACGGTTGCCAATTCTGGTTCATCGGTGAAATAACAGAAGGCCGATCCCAAGTCAACCGGAACTCAAACGCGTTTACTCCCCGCTCAACAGATTGACGTTACCGGACCTGTTGACAAACAAAGGCTGGGGTTTTATGATTCGCTGTCGTAGGGTTCTGGGTTCTGGGTTCACGGCTCGGGGCTCATCGCTTCGCGGGATCTTCCGCTGCTACCCTTCGACAGATTCAGGGCGGCGAGCTTGTCGAACCGCTGATTTCACCGGGTAAGTATCATGGATCTGGCAACCTTTGAACCCAGAACCTCTGAACCAATTACCAGAT
>JAZFSW010000129.1:0-14911 GCA_036446375.1 Desulfobacterales bacterium
TCTGCTGGTATTGGACAATCCTGCGGAAATAATCCACCCCCAGGATCGTGGGCTCACCCCCATGCCAATGAAAGTGAATCGTTTTGCCCGGATACGCATCGATATGCTGGACGATGGTGGCTTTCAGGGTCTCATCGGACATCCGATAAGATGTGACCCCTGGATACAGAAGTTCCTTGCCCAGATAGTAGCAGTACTGGCACGCTAGATTACAGACTGCTCCTGTTGGCTTTGCAAACAACTGGAACATGCGAGAAGCTCTGGTCACAGCCTGATTCTCATTACGGGTCTCGTAAAGCTCTGCTAATTGACGGTTACGGTTCAGAGGTTCAAGGTTCAAAGGTTGATCCCGCTAGCGGTGGGACTTACCTCCTGAGATCAGTAGCATCGGAAAAGCCCCGTCACCGGTGGGATCTTCCCTGAACCTGGAACCATGAACCTTTGAACCCGTGAACGGTTACAGATATTTTTCATACCAGGCAAAAACCTTCTCCCAACCATCGACGGCGGCGTGTTGCCGGTAACTTGGCCGATCGACCGAGAAGAACGCATGACCGGCATTTTCATAGGAGTGGAATTCATAGGTCTTGTTGAATCGCTTGAGCTCTTCCTCCATGCGTTTCACATCTTCCGGGCTCGGGGATTGATCCTCGACACCGAACAGCCCCAACAAGGGACAGCCAAGGTTTTCTGTCATATCGATCGGGGCCACCGGCTGGTTGGGGGTCAGGGTCTCGGCGTCGGCAACCACCCGGCCGCCGTAGCAATCGACTGCGGCATCGATCCGGTCGATATTGCATGCCGTCAGATACACCTGTCGGCCGCCGGAACAGAAACCAATCGTTCCCACTTTGCCGGAATAGCTGGGCATTGATTCCAGGTATTTGATCGCACTGTCAACATCTCCGATAACACGATCGTCCGGTGCTCCCCCAGCCTCCCAGACCTTCTTCATAATCTCTTCATGGTTGCCCGGCCCTTCCCGGTGATGAAGATTGGGTGCTATGGATATATAGTTGTGGTAAGCGAATTTCCGGACCATCTCTTTGGAAGCCTCATCCCACCCGGGCATGTGATGGATGAGCACCACGCCGGGATAGGGGCCCGCACCGAGGGGGCGTGCCAGGTAGGCTTCGATTTTGTCATCGTTGTGTCCCTCAATATAGATGTTTTCCGCTAAGAGTCCTTCATACATCGCTTCATCCTCCTTTTTCCGGGATATATTTTGATGATGCCATTTCATCCGGTCGACTCGCCTCGACGCCCGGAATTGTGAATCCCTCCTGCGTAAACCCAAAGACTACTTGAAAAGCCTGCCGAAAAACGATTTTGAGACTTCCGATTGCCCCTGGGTAAGCAGCTCAAGTTCTCCCTTGTCAAGCCAGATGCCCCCACATTCGGGGCATTGATCCATCATTACGTTGCTTTGATTTACCTCTTCCAGACCCGATCCGCATTTGGGGCATTTCATCCAATGCGTTTCCGAACGCTTCTTCTTGTCTTCCTCTCTGCGCTTTATGTCAAGCTCGTGGCGGTGACCTTCCATTTTTTCCATATCGCGTTTCAAGAAATACTTGTCTTCTGCATCCAGCGAATCTTTGTTTGCCATGATATGTTCCTCCGTTATCTTGTGATTCTTCAGAATGATTCTCCCGGCTTGTTTCACGATCCGAGCTGATCTCTGCCGGGCTCTTTTTGGTCCTGAAAGGATCAGGTCCATAGACAATTAGAATATAGATGCCGGTTTGTCAAATCCATAGGAATCAGAGAACTGAAACCCTTCTTAGCGCTTGGGTCTCTTTCTGGTGCAAAAAAGGCTTGCATCTGCCTCACAGATGGGATAAAAAGCTTCTAGACGTGACGATCCGTCGTAAAATAGAACCCAGCCACCCTCGCAATAAGAGTTATCAACCGCTTGGTATGCCCCCATTTTTTGCGTTTCTTGACGTAAATCCAGTTATGGCCGGTAGATTGTGGGAATGCAAAGGCTCCGTTTGAGACCCTTGGTCGATGACCAGCCTTGCCTGCATAACTGAATGCAGGGCGCAGCTGATTTGAACAACAACACCAACAAAGAAGAAGAAAGATTAATGGAAGTAGCTAAAAGAAAAGAGATTGAAAACCGATTGTACCAACTGCTCGCAGCGTCCAATCAAACCAAGAACGAAAAATCACCAACCAAACCCTCCACTCCCGGTGTAAGGGTCATTCGTCGCCGAAAGGGCAAACCGGATTTGCATATCGTCTGATCCCACGATCGGCGATGGTTCCAGACACCTCTCGGTACGAACACAGCGCTATTGAAGTGCTCCTATTATCAGTGGTGATTCCAGATGCCGCCCGGTGCGAATACGGTCCTATTGAACCGTTCCCCGATTCGAATATATCCCGCAGGATTGGGATGTAAGTCATCGGGGAGATCGCCGGCATCATCGGGACCAAACAAATCAAGCCCGTTGAGATAGCTCAGATGCAGGTCTCCTGCCTTTCTTCTTGCTTCGATGATCGTTTCAATGATTTCACGCATACGAGAAAGGGACATGGATCCCACCCGGAGTGCTTCATGCCCCGGCAGCGTCTTGAATTTGCCGTCAGCACCCGGTACGGTAGGCCCCGGTGTGTCTTCTGCACTGGGGCAGAATATCGGTGAAACAACCAGAATCGGCGTGTCGGGTTTCCCCTCCCGAATCGTATCCAGAAAACCGTGCAACGCCGGCTCAAAGACCCGTTCGCGCATGGAGTCCATGTTTACGATATTGATGCCGACCTTGAGACTGATCCGGTCTGCAGGTTGATCCCTGATGGTTCGGGCGACAAACGGATCCAGATGGCAGTTGCCACCAAAGCCGAGATTGCGTAGGTCCACCCCGCCGAGCCTGGCAGCCACCGCAGGCCAGGTTCCCGTTGGCGTCTTGGCCTCTATGCAGTGACTGATGGAACTGCCATGGTGCACCCAGCGATGCCTGTTGGATTTTCTGGGTGGATTCAGGATGGCTCCCGCATTGATCGCAAAGGATCGTAGCTCAAGAAATACATTTGCCGGCAGCCACAGCTCACAGTCTTTTTCTGTTTCTGCAAGCCCCTCAAAGCGGACGGTGTAGCCGCTGCCGCGCTTGAGTTCAAACTCCCCGGGTACTTCCGGGTTGAGAACAATCGTGTTCCCCCCCTCATAGGATTGAGATATTATGGTATCGTGGTCTATTGACAGATCAAAGGCAATGGGTCTTAGTGCCTGAGGTGGGGTCTGCATACGGGTTGTTAACACCTCAAGTTCTATGCATGTGGCATTGGTGGAAAAAGCAAGTCGAACACCGGAGGGCATTCGGACCATCACATTCATAAATTCCGGAACCTGCGGCCTTGTCCAGGCGGGCAGCCTTCGGGGACTGATCCCTTTGTCTCGTCGGTCAAAATCCAGCGCCCCCACAATATCCATGGGGCTTTTTTCCATGGCTTCAAAAGAGATCGTGTTCATATTCATTTCCTTTGGTCTGTCCGGCAGCACGCCGGTCTGGGCAGTTGCGGGGTTGTTCTTGGGAGTCCTTCCTTACTATCGGTTCTCTGATCGTTGCGATAAGCGGTGGGTCGTGTCTTCAAAACCGAAGGGTCCAACGCGCCGCAAATGGCATTGCTATTGCCTGTCCGGCGTAGTATTGTCCGACCATACATCAAAAGTCCGGCAGATTCAACTGATCCGATAACCGCGTAAAACGTCCATTATTGTTCGCGAGATTCCCAGGTATTCTGAAAGAATGCGCCGTCTTCCCAGCATATTGGCAAATTACGGCTTTCGAAACACACACGCTACGGTAACCGACAATTAGATGGAGGTAATGCAATGATCGATTTCAGTCTTACAGATGAACAGAAGGAAATGCTTGACGTGGCCAGGGAATTTTCCGCCAGCGAGATCCGGCCCGTTGCACTTGAATATGATCGGGATGGGACCTATCCGGAAGCGATTCTGAAGAAAGCCTATGAAATGGGATATACCTATTCGAATATCCCCCAGGAATATGGCGGGACGGGATTGGATCATATGACCCACTATATCATCACCGAAGCGTTGAACTATGATTGCTGTGCCATCGGTCAGATGATCAGTATCGCCCACCTGGGGGTTGGTGCCATTCTAAAGGGGGGAACGGAAGCACAGAAGAAGAAGTTTCTTGGTCCGATGACGGAAAACTTTCGCAGTGCATGTTTCTGCCTTACCGAACCGGGTGCGGGCTCCGATGCCGCCGGCATCCAGACCACGGCAACCAAGAAAGGGGACAAGTATATTATCAGCGGGTCCAAATGCTTTATTACCAACGGCCAGTATGCAGACCTGCTATGTGTGTTTGCTTCAACCGATAAATCCCAGGGAACCCGGGGTATCTCCTGTTTTGCAGTGCCGCGTGCTGCCCCGGGGATACGGGTGGGCAGGATCGAAGATAAGATGGGACAACGGGCGCTCAATGTCGCCGAGATTTTTTTCGATGACGTTGAAGTGGATGATGACAGTCTGATCGGAGAAGAGGGCAGGGGGTTCCCCCTGGCGATGATGGCCCTGGATGACGGAAGAATAAACATCGCCGCAGTGGCAACCGCCATTTCCCAAAAGGCCATTGACGAAGCCTTGAGCTGGGCAAACCAGCGGGAGCAGTTCGGCGAACCCATCGGAAATTTCCAGGGGGTTCAGTTTATGCTTGCAGACATGAGTGCCCTGATCATGGCATCCCGTGCAATGTATCTTCAGGTCGCATGGATGCTTGACGAGAACATCCGATGCTCCACCGAGGCCGCGGCCACCAAATGTTTCACATCGGATGCAGCCATGAAAATAACCACCGATGCGGTTCAGATCCTGGCCGGCGGCGGCTATATGCGTGGAACGTTTGTTGAAAAACTCATGCGGGATGCGAAACTGACCCAGATCTATGAAGGAACCAATCAGATTAATCGCATGGTCTCGGGTCGCGGGATCCTGAAACAGGGGAGTCGGCTGTTTTAATCGGACAACGAGAGCAAAGGAGTAGGTTTAAGCCATGAAGAGAGTATTAGGACTGGTCGGTTCATATCGCCCCATGGGAAATACCGAGTTGCTGGTTAAGGAGATCATGAACAATGCTGGCGAGGACTGCGAGAAGGTGCTGATTCGCCTGACGGATCTTGACATAAAGCCCTGCAGGGGATGTATGGCGTGTGTCTTCAAAGGCACCCACTGTCGCATTAAAGATGACCTGTACTGGCTGCTGAAAGAGGTGACCCTGTCGGATGCTGTCGTTGTGGGTGCGCCCTGTTACATCCTCGGGGCCGCAGGGATCATCAAGATGATCCAGGATCGGTTAATCGACCAGACCCTTTTTGCCAAGGATCAAAAGCGATCCACCCGGACCTGCGTTAGTGCCATCGCAGCCGGTCAGGAGCCGATGATCGGATACAGTCCTGCCAACGTGTCCAGACTTGCAGCGACATTCGGCGAGTATCGCGGCCACACCACATCCATCGGTCAAGGCCAAGGGGAGTGTCTGATGAAGCCGGAGCAACTGGCCGAATGTAAGCGTCTGGGTACACTGCTTTTTGCGCCGGATTACGAGCTGGATTTCCCGGACAATGAATGCCCCCTATGCCACACGGATATCTTCCAGATCCAGGAAGATGGGACCGCCCGCTGTGCGACATGCCAGTCTCTCGGGAAGGTTGTTGTCGACAATGGGAGATTTACCGTGACGTTTGACGAGGAGACCTATATCGATCATGAGGGCCATCGATTACATATGCAGCGGATTATGGACAGCGGCCCAAGGTTTCAGCAGACAAAAGACCAGCTTGGCGAAATCCGAAATCGCTACAAGCGCATGAAATGGTGGATTCACACCCCGGAAACCAAAGGGCCTGCGGTTCTGGAGGTATAGGGTAAGGGCTCGGGGTTGGTCGATCGGTTGCGCTGCTCGTATGGTCAATCGGTTTTCGGTAGGGTTCCTCCCGCAACCCATCCACCGCAACCCAGACGAGTTGCCCAACCTCAACCGATTGACGTTGTTCCTTCCACGGTTCAGGGAATGGGCAGTAGCGCAAAGACCACGGCACTCCATACCGAGTGGGACACAATCACCAGGGCCAGGTTGCCTGTTCGCCAATAGATGAGACCCCAGAAGGCGCCGGCTACCGCGGATGCACCGATGAGCATGAAATTGAATGACCAGATATGCACACCGGCGTAGATGGCGGTGGCCAGCATCCATCCGCGCAGCCCACCGAATCTTTCAATCAGTTGTTTCTGGAGAAACCCCCGCCAGAAAATCTCTTCACTGGGACCGGTCACAAAAAACAGGAGCAGGAAAATCACCCAGAGGGGTGTTCCCTGTCCTTTGGCATAGATGCTGCCGATTTGATCCCCGGCAAAAGAGAAAAGGGATGTAGATACCAGCTTGCCGGTCCAGAAGATCAGATACAGCGCCGATGCCGATACCAGCCCCAGCAACACGGTGGTAAGGTGCAGGGACAACGATCGAAGGCTATCCGGTTGTATCCACACCGACAGCGTCGCCAGGCTGAGGGCCGAGAGTGAAATCTTGATCCAGAAGGTACTGAAGGTCAGATAGAACGTGACAAACCACAGCCCGGTGGCAAAAAGGGCCATGGCCGCAACAACCGATCCGGATGGGGCGGTTCGACTCACGCCAGGCCTCCCAGCAGAAGGGAAACCACCAGCAACACACCGAAAACAGTATCGAGCTTAGCCGTCTGGGCATCTGCATCCTGGGGAACGTTTCGTATCATCTGTCTAAACAGCTGAAATGCAAGGGGTAAAGAGACCAATACCAGCAGAGACCATGGTTGAAGCGGTCCCAACCAGGCCATGGTTACTACACTGAGGAACGCAATGACGATCAGCATCAGGTACAGGGTCAACCCCATCTTCCGGCCGATAAGGATCGGCAGCGTGGTTATCCCTTTCGCACGATCATTTTCTATGTCCCGCACATTGTTAATCAGAAGGACCAATGCCACCAGGACGCCGAAGGGCAGAGACACCCAGAACGCCTGGACACTCAGCACCCCGTGTTGAACATAATAGGCTCCCTCCACCATGAGCGGACCCCACATGATTAAGACGCCCACTTCTCCCAATGCCCTGTGTTTGTATTTCACGGGAGGTGCGGTGTAGGTGAAACTGGCGGCAAAGCCGATTAAGCCGATAAGCAGAATCATCCAACCGCGCGAAACTGCCAGATACATGCCGATAGCGGCAACCACACCATAGAGACACCAGGCCACGCCGCGCACATGGGCCAGTTCCAGTTGTCCCTCCAGCAATGGGTGGGGGCGGTACTGGGCGGTTGAAACGGCGGAACTATCTACCCCGCTGCGAACATCATAGTAATCGTTGATCAGATTCGTGGCAGCATGCATAAACACCATCCCCAGCAGCGTCAGTAGATACAGCGGCCAGGAAAAAGCGCCATCCAGGAAGGCAAGAGCGCTGCCTACACTAACCGATATGGCCGTCATCGAAAAAGACCAGGGACGACTGGCCAGGAACCATTTCTGATAATTATTCAAAACTATATTCTCCTTAAAATAAAGATCCCCACTTGCATGGGGATCGTGAAGTGAATAGCGAGCGCATTTTCCTCCGCTTGCCGTTCGACCCAAAGGCCCTCGACGGGGGGCGGGGAGCTTCAAAACCACAGCGCTCTTTTCTATACTATATTTCTCTATCCGTCTATATCTTTACAGGTCCAGGGAGAATTATCCGGGAGAAATACTTGTATTCTTCTTTGGATACGCTGCGGAAAGCGCGATCTGCGGATCTCCTTCAGCCCCATGTATCGGAATCGGCAGCCGAAGCCCTACAGCCGATAGCCTTCTCATCCCTTCCAGCGCTGTTTCCACCAGGCCAGGCGGCAGGGCCAGAACCATCTCTTCATCAAGGACCTCTCCGAATCGTCTTTCGCCAAAACAGGGGAGGGCCAGCGCAGGTTTTCCCGAAACATAGCACTTTCCCAGGGAATCGGAGCAGGCTCCCTCACCGATGAAGGTGAAATGAAATTGCTCATAGTCGATCTTCTGGAGTCCGCACAGAACCATCATCAGCTGGGCGGGATTTGCATAGATGAGTACCACATCCGGGTCGAATTTTCCCGCGGCCAAAGGGGCCAGAACAATGGCTTTGCCTTTCGGAATCCTCGGATAGTCGTGTTGCTGTTTCATTGCTTGTTCCGGGGAGGCAAACCAGGTGGTTGACAGGGAGGATGATTCTGCCGCCATCGAATCCTCGGTGGCATCGGCAAGCCCATGAAGCCGGGCGCAGCGGGAATTGACATTGTCTTCTGCGGTAGCGCCCATGGTCCAGCCCCGGGTTCGTACCAGACCGGGGAGCTGACAGAACAGGAAGAAACGATCCATCCGACGAACCTTCCTGATGCTATCCAACTCGCCGGCATCTTCCAGCCGTTTATAGGCGACAGGATAGCTTCTCAATTTCAGTACCTGCTCCAATTCTGCTGTCAATTCTTTCCAGTTTGTCATTTCAATTTCCTCCATTACGCTGTTTTTGTGACAGCGGTACCCTATGCCTATTGCTGCATCGGGGTGCCGGAACGTCTTTTCAGGTCGACAGGTAACCCCCATCAACAGGAAGTGAAGCGCCGGTGATGTAACCGGCATCATCGGACAACAGAAACGCGATGGTTGCACCGTATTCGTTCCGCGGGTGGCCCATTCGCTGAATCGGCAACCAGGCTTTCGGACGCGGCAAACTTGCAGGAGGTGTGGCCTGCCCCTTCCGATCCTCTGTGACATGTTTCCCCATATTGCTTTCCGCGACACCGGCCGGTTGGATGGCGTTGGCCCGAATCCCCTGGGAACCGTAGTCTACGGCGATCTGTCGTGCCAGTTGGATCACACCGGCCTTGGACACGGCGTAGGATGCCGCGGCGCCGCCGGCCCCGATCACGGAGCCGGCAATAGATGCAGTAACCACGATTGAGCCGCCTCCCCCTTCAATCATGTGGGGTATCGCGTGTTTGGCACAGAGGAAAGGGCCGGTGAGGTTTACGGCGAGTACGAAGTGCCAATCCTCAAGCGTTGTCTCGTGGATCCACCCGGATCCGGCGGTTCCCGCGTTGGCTACAAGACCGTGAAGGCCGCCGAAGGCGGCCACGGTATCGGCAACAGCTGCCGCAACCTGGGTCTCATCAGACACATCGCAGGTGAGTGGGATGGCGCGCCCGCCCGCGGCATTGATTGTGTCTGCTACCTCAACAGCAAGGTTGCCACGGATGTCGGCAATGCCCAGGGCACCACCCTCTTCGGCGATTCGCTCGCAGGCGCCTTTACCGATGCCACTGCCCCCACCGGTGACGATAATCACCTTGCCTTCCAATCTGCGCATCTCAGTCATACATGTTCCTCCTGTAAAGATCGGTAAACATCGTCAGCGACTTTTCGGAACCGATGGTGGGTCATGACGTGGGTTTCGTCACGAGCCATTTTCCGGTAAGCTCCAGGATGGGTATTTTTGCATCCAGGTTCTGACGGCGGGCGGCGATCATGTCGATAACGTCAAATCCACAGGTTTGCAGGGTCCTTTCCAGGATCATGCAGCAGGACGTGGTCCCGTTGCCGCTCCCCCCGGCATAGCACAAGCCAACAACCGGTTTGGCCTCTCCCGGTGAACTACCCTGGCCCATTGCTGCCATCATTTTCGGAAAAAGCGTTCTGCGAAGCCGGTCGAGAAACCCCTTCATGCTTTCGCTCAAGTCACCGAAGTATACCGGATTTGCAAATACGATGACATCGGAGGACGCTATCTTATCCACTATCGAGGGAAAGTCATCTTCAATAACACAGCGCCCCTCACGCCGGCAAAGCCCCCAGCCATCTTCATCGCATTGTCGACAGCGCTCCAGCGTGAGCTCCGTGAGAAATAGCGTTTCACAACGGCCGCCGGAATCGGAAATCCCCTTACAGATTCCGTTGATAGCCCGGGCTGTCTGACCCTTTCTGTTCCTGCTGCCTGACAAAATCAATATCTGCATGTATCCCCCTTTCATTTGAGAACCGTTTATTTGAAAATCATTAAGGAAGTGCCATTCTTCACATTGTGTCACAATTTGTCAAGAATGAACGGGGACAACGGCGAAGGAAATGCGTGGGCAATGCGTGGGCAATGGATTTGACAACACTATAGGTTGCTGATATTGTTTTTGAGCTGATTTTCAAACAGACGAGCAACGGTTCCATCGCTGGCTACGCTTGTCGTCGGCACCCATTTCAGATTGCAGCCCGGGCAAGGCAATGCGTGCCGACCCGGGCTGCAGTTTCTCAGGTGAGGGGATGACGCACATGGACAAAGATGCAATTGAAAGGCAACCGGTATTCTGGTACTACGGCTCAGCGTCCATCGCATTTGGTATAAAAAACAACGCATTCAGCTATCTGCTGCTGATTTATGCCAACCAGGTTCTCGGACTGCCCGGCTATCTGGCCTCTCTGGCGCTGGCCATCGCCATGTTGTGGGATGCGGTTTCCGATCTGCTGCTCGGTCATTGGTCCGATAAAACCAGTTCCCGCCTGGGCAGACGACATCCCTTTATGTATTCGGCGCTGTTGTTTCTCCCCCCATGTTTCTACGCCCTTTTTAATCCCCTCATTGAGCTGAACGAACACAATGTGTTTGCATATGTGTTGGTTATGGCGCTCCTGATTCGAACGGGTACAACGTTGTTTGAGGTTCCCTCCACCGCTTTGCTTCCCGATCTGGAATCCGATTACGATCGACGGAACAAGTGGCTGGCGCTCAGGCATGCTTTCGGCTGGTATGGCGGCAATGGCATCCATACGATCAATTTCCTGTTCTTTGTCGGTGCATACGGGGTAACCGTGCAAACGGGCTATTCCATTTATGGCATCGTCGGTGCCGTGCTCATTGTCCTTGCCATCCTCATTTCCTCCCTGGGAACACAGAAGGTTGCCTCCTCGCTTCCACGGCCGACCGAGACCTTCAAGCTCAAAGAGATTGCCTATGAAATAGGTCAGATCCTCCAATCTCTGAAGAACAGGAACTTTGCGGCGCTGTTCTTCTACGGCCTCGCCGTCGGCATTGCCGCCGGTCTCGGGATGGCGTTGTACCTGTATAATACCACGTATTTTTTCGGGTTCACGGGGGGTCAGATTGCCGCTACCGGTGTTGCCATCTTTATTGCGCCGGCTATTGCCTATTGGGCGGCTCCTTATTTCGGCAAATTGTACGGCAAGAAGCAGGCGGCTATCGGCGCGATTCTGGTCAATATTGTACTCTACCCGATTCCCTATATACTGCTTCTCGCCGGATGGTGGCCGGAACTTGGCAGCTGGTTGGGACTGTATATATATACGATATTTGTCGTGACCGAGGTGGTCTGCGGCATAACCGGTAATGTTCTTCTCGACTCGATGATGGCCGATGTGGTCGAAGACAGCGAAGTGGCAACCCAGCGACGATCCGAAGGATTATTCTATGCGGCAAGGGGCTTTGCTTTCAAGGCCATATCCGCAGGCGGTATCATCGGCGCGGGAACGATTGTGTCAATTGTCGGGCTGGATAGCATTACGAGCCTGGAACTGGTCACGTACGACATCCGGCTGAAACTGGCAATGCTCTTCCTGCCGCTATACTGCTCGCTGTTTCTGATTGGGCTGTGCATTGTGTCCCGCTATCGAATAGACAGAGACGGTCATGGGTCCAATCTGGAGCGATTATCGGAACGACGAAAAATGACAGATGCATAAAGACGGCCAAGTACTCTTATTCGTAAATACAGTGACGTATTCTGGGCACATTCAGCGTTTCATCCCGCTTGCAGCGGGACAGAGACCGCAGAGACAAAATATCCATTCTTTGCGTCCTTGGCGACTCTGCGGTGAGTCGTAGCATAATGCATAATCGAACTTGTGAGTGCGTATACCAAGGAATCTGACCTGCACGGAGGACAATCGTATGGCCGCATTTACATATCAGGATATGTTTCCCCTCGGGGAGGACCGCACCCCCTATCGACAGATAAGCGACAGCAGCGATGGACATATCCTGTTGGCGTCCTTTCAGGGGGAGGAGATTGTAAAGATCACCCCGAAGGGGCTTTCGTTTCTGGCCGAAACGGCCTTCAGAGATGTTTCCCACCTGCTTCGACCGGGTCATCTGGAACAACTCGCAGAAATCGTCTCGGATCCGGAAAGTTCGGACAATGACCGATTTGTGGCCCGGGAGTTTCTAAAGAATGCCGTGATTGCTGCCGAAGGAGAATTTCCCCTCTGCCAGGACACGGGAACCGCCGTGGTCATGGGTAAAAAGGGGCATCGGATCTGGACAGACTCTTCGGATGAAGCGGCCCTTTCCGAGGGTATCTACAACGCTTATGTGAACAATAACCTTCGTTACTCCCAGAATGCGCCCCTCACGATGTATGAGGAGAGCAATACCGGATGCAACCTTCCGGCCCAGATTGAACTGTATGCCACCCAGGGGGATGTCTACGAGTTCCTTTTCATCGCCAAAGGCGGCGGATCTGCAAACAAGACCTATCTGTTTCAGGAAACAAAGGCCATCCTGACCCCCGATGCCCTGACCGGCTTTCTAACGGAAAAGATGCGGGCCATCGGTACTGCGGCCTGCCCGCCGTATCACCTGGGAATTGTTATCGGTGGTACCTCTGCCGAGATGAACCTTAAGACGGTGAAGCTGGCGACCGCAGGATATCTGGACATGCTGCCGCTGACGGGTAATGAACACGGACAAGCTTTCAGGGATGAGGAGCTGGAGACGGAACTGCTCAAACAATCGAGGGCCCTGGGGATCGGCGCACAGTTTGGCGGAAAGTATTTTTGCCTGAATGTCCGGGTGATCCGTCTTCCGAGACATGGCGCTTCCTGTCCGATCGGGATGGGCGTGAGCTGCAGCGCCCATAGAAATATCAAGGCGAAAATAGACAAGCGGGGCATCTTTCTCGAAAAACTCGAAACGGATCCGGCCACGTATCTCACAGCGGATCCGGAGGAAAAGGAGAAAGAAGCGCAGGTCGTGTCCATCGATCTGGACCAGCCGATGGATGAGATCCGCGACCTTTTAGGCCATCATCCTGTGGCAACGCAACTGTCGCTTTCCGGCAATATCGTTGTTGCCAGAGATATAGCCCATGCCCGGCTCAAGGCGTTGCTGGACAAAGGAGAGCCCCTTCCCCCGTTTCTAAAAGACCATATCATATATTACGCCGGACCCGCAAAGACCCCTGAAGGATATGCTTCTGGATCTTTCGGTCCCACCACCGCCGGACGCATGGATCCCTATGTTCCCCTGTTCCAGGACCACGGTGCATCGCTGATCATGTTGGCCAAGGGCAATCGATCCAACATCGTTACCGAATCCTGCCAAAAACATGGGGGGTTTTATCTGGGTTCGATCGGCGGTCCGGCTGCCCGGCTCGGGAAAGAATGCATCACCCGGGTCGAAACGCTGGCATTTCCGGATCTTGGCATGGAAGCGATCTTTATGATTACCGTCAAAGACTTTCCTGCCTTTATTATCGTTGATGATAAGGGGAACGATTTCTACGCGTCTTTTTCTTGATGGCGTCGTAGAAAGTCTCCATCTACGGCGTTATAGCGTTTGGCCAGACGTTCGACATACGGCATGTATGCCTTCACGCCTGGCCAACCACTATGCCTTGTATATGAAGATTCCTACTTAGCCATCGGTTACATTTTTTACGAGTTCATCTTTCTTGACGGTCCCGTAAAAAGTCCGAAATACCGTCACTCCCGCGAAGGCGGGAGTCCAGAACCTATTGAAAACACTGGATGAGCGCTACGCTTCACTCCGTGTCCCTCTGTGTCCCGCCTTCGCGGGAATGACAGAAGATAATGATATCTGACTTTTCACGACGCCATCTTTCTTAGCAACGCCCATCCGTCATCAGCGCTGTTGGCAGGGCTAGTTTTTTCTGGCGATCAAAAGCCCATCGCCCAGGGGCAACAGGACCATTTCTACACGCTTGTCCGAAAAGATCAATCGGTTCAAACGGTCGATGATTTTGCTCTCTTCGCTCTGCGGGTCAACCACACCCCCGGCCCAGAGCGCATTATCAATAAGGATTAACCCCCCTGCCCTGACAAGCGCCAGTGATTTTTCATAATAGTCCGGATAGTTTTCTTTGTCAGCATCGATAAAGGCCCAGTCAAAGGTGCCTGCTTCATCGCTGAGGCTGTTCAGCGTCTCCATGCCCGGTGCGATACGCAGATCGATCTTGTGATCCATCCCTGCTTTGGCCCAAAATGGTTTGCCGATAGCCGTCCATTCTTCTGAAACATCACAGCAGATCAATTGCCCATCATCGGGCAATGCAAGGGCTGTTGCCAGGGCACTGTAGCCGGTGAACGTACCCACTTCGATGCATCTTCTGGCACCGGTCAGGCCAACGAGCAACTGCATGAGAGCCCCTTGCTCCGGGGCGATCTGCATGGCGATAAAGGGGTGGTTACGGGTTGCTTCTCGCAGTTCTTTCAGTACCGGGTGCTCTCGAAATCCGGTTTCGTGCAGATAATCATTGATAGCCGGCGTCATGGACAGTGTTTGATTCGACATGGACCCTCCCAAAGCAGTTGTCATAGGATATGTAGCGGTTATGGACGTTATCGGATTGCCGGACCCGAGAAATACTTACCACAGCTTTCCAACTTGTGGTAAAATATTTGACAAATCCATATCGATGTCTGATATGCTGCACGCATTGCAGCACGTGTCGTTGGTAGTGTACCCGTTTACTGTATTCAGTATTAGTCTTTAGAGGTATTGTCCATGCGAGTAACAGGATTTGTCGGCAGTCCGAGAAAGGGAGGCAATACGGATCATCTGGTACGAAGGATACTCGAAAGCGTATCGGAA
>JAZFSW010000130.1:0-3714 GCA_036446375.1 Desulfobacterales bacterium
TGTCCGGCCGTGGAAATGGCCGAGTTGTGCGGTGAATACAAGGGGTTGATCCCCAATGCCGGCGACGAGGAAGCACAGAAGGCCAGCGCCAAACACATGTACAATGAAGACGGCCCCCTGGGCTACTGGCTGGGAAAGGCCTACTCGCCCCTCAGTCACAGCAAGGGTGATGGCTGCAACCGCTGGCGGCGCCCGGGCGGCAACGTCGAACGATACATGCGCTTTTCCACCGAGATGGGAACATCTCTCATCGACGGCAAGCCTGCCCTCATGATGTATTACGGCGCCTACCGGCACCGGTTCGTTGCCGAGGGCACGGAGAACAAGCTTGTGGACGAGATCCGGAAACTGGCCGATGGCATCTATCTCGGCGTCGGCACCTCCGAAATGCCGGATGGCACCCGCACCCCTCCGGGGCATTTTGCACTGGTCGGACCGGATGAGAAGTGGCTCGGGGTTGACGACTTTTCAGAAGAGCTGATATAGGCTCTATCCCCTGTGGAAGGCGGAGACGCTGTCAGGACGCCTGATGGATCACTTTTCCCCCGACAATTGTCATTTCGATGGGAATATCGATGATCTGTTCCGGGGGAATCGATAGGATGTCTTCCCCGAGAATGACCATGTCCGCCAGCTTACCTGCCTCCAGAGAACCCAGCGTATCCTCATCGAAGGCCTGGTAAGCCGCCGCTGTTGTATAGAGCCGCAGGGCTTCCATCACCGAGATCTTCTGGCTCTGCCCGATCGGCCGACCCCCTTTGGTGGTTCTATTGACAAGGCCGTGTATCGCCATCAGCGGGGGATAGGGCGCACAGGGATGGTCGCTGTGTGCCGCGACCATGACCCCCGCATCGAGAAAGGATCGGGCGGCAAACATCCATTCCAGACGTTTCTCCCCAAAAGCGGGAATGAGTTTGTCACCATGGTAGTAAACATACGGCCCGAAGATGGTAGGTAGTACCCCGAGCTCTCTGATTCTGTCCACCAGTTTCGGGTTGACAACGGTACAATGGATGTCCCGATTCCTTGGATCATCACGGGGATACTCTGATTGTGCCTCCTCGATGATATCGAGATACATCGCAATAGCCTTGTCCCCGTTCGCATGGGCCGAGATTCGATATCCCTCGGCATAGGCCGCCAAAATCGTCTCCCTGGCTATTTCCCGTGTCGTGGCCAGCACACCATAGAAATCGGGCTTGTCCAGATAGGGCTCGGTAACGGCTGCCGTACGGGCAGATATGGCACCATCGAAGAAGAACTTCAGGCCGCATATCCTGACCCAGTCATCTCCCAGGCCCCGATAGATTCCCAACTTTGCCAGTTGAGGAAAAAGATCGATCACCACGTCCATACGCATCCGAATCGGCAGTTCTCCTCTGTTTTTCAGATCCAGAACCGCCCGGATCTCGGACTTGCTTACGGTATCATACACACAGGTCAAGCCGACGGCAGCACATTCCTCCAGTATCTTCTTTGCACCGTCGTATGACTGTTCCCGGGTGAGGGCGGTAGGCCTTCCCCCGGACTGGATGATATCCACGGCCGTTTCATGCAAGCCGCCGGTCATCTCGCCGGTTTTCGGATCCCGATCGAATCTTCCTCCCACCGGATCCGGTGTATCCCGGGTAACGCCCGCCATCTTGAAAGCCGTGCTGTTGGCAATGCTGAAATGGCCGCCGACAGTAGAGATGATGACCGGATGATCCTGGCTGGCACCATCCAAATCCCATCGCGTCGGATGGCGTTTCTCCGCCAGCTTCGAATCATCCTCCTGGAATCCGGTAACCCACTCACCCGGGGGCGTATTCTCAGCTCTTCTCGCCAGGGCGGCCTGGATGTCACCGATCGATGTGATGCCCGCTTCTTCGCTAAGGTCTTCTGTCAGCTCCCTGCTTGCACCCACCATGGCCATGTGGCAATGGGAGTCTATCAGGCCGGGAATAACCGTCCTGCCTTTGAGATCAATGGCGTTGGTTTCTTTCCCGATTAGCGGTTTTATCTTCTCATCGGTCCCCACATCCAGGATTCTGCCAAACTTGACGGCCAGTGCTTGATAGATTTGCTCCTGGTCATCCACCGTAACGATTTTGCCATTGTAAAGAACAAGATCCGCTTCCATGTTGGTCTCCTCCCAAGTGTTGAGATTCCTTTGTACTGAAAAGACAATCTTGCCACAAAGGCACCAAGACACCAAGCTAAGCTACCCTAAGAAGATCCTTCTTTGTGTCTTAGTGTCTTTGTGGCCATTCTTACGGTTTATTCGGGCCGAGATTCACAAGATTTGAAGGGAGCATCTCTGTCTTTTTGCCATTCAGTGGAACTTCCGTGAAAAATCCGTGGTTGGACTGCCCTTTAGAATTGAAGCTCCGCGCCCATCAGATCTCACTTAGGGCAGTATCGAGAACGTCGATTAAAAAATCGACATCGGCCTTTGTGATACACATCGGTGGTTTGATCCGAAGCACATTGCCATGCAAGCCGCCTTTGCCGATGAGCAATCCCAATTCCTTTGCGCGGTTGAATACATGCGCACATGTCTCGGTAGCCGGTTCCTTGGTTGTCCTGTCTTTGACCAGCTCAATTCCTGTCATCAGGCCTTTTCCCCGGACATCACCGATGACATCGTGGGTCGACATCAGCCTCCTGTAGCCAGCCATCAGATAGTCACCGATTTCCCGACAATTCTGCTGAAGGCCCTCCCGGTCGATAACCTCCAGAACCGCCTTGCCCATAGCGCAGGAAACGGGATTGCCGCCAAAGGTATTGAAATGGGTCCGCTCCGCCAGGGTGGCGGCAATCTCCGGTGTCGTCACCACCGCTGCCAGGGGTGCACCGTTTCCGATGCCCTTTGCCAACGTAACGATATCGGGCACCACCTGCTGTGCCTCGAACCCCCAGAAGTTGTCACCGGTCCGGCCAAACCCGGTCTGGACTTCATCGGCGATGCAGACACCCCCGGCATCGCGAACATACCCATACACATCTTTCAGGTATCCGTCCGGAAAGACAACGGAGCCACCGACCCCCTGTATGGATTCGGCAAAGAAGCCGGCGATGCGTCCCGGGGTAGCCGTGTCGATCAGATCCTTCACGTCGGCGGCATACTTTGCAGAGGCATCCGGATCGTCTCGGCCCCAGGGACCCCGATAAGGATCGGCATTGACAGCGTGGTGCACGCCGTAGCTGTGGGGGAGATTGTATTTCCAGGTGCCGTGGGCGGTCAGACCCATCGTGCCAGAGGACCCACCGTGGTATGCGTTGCGCAGGGCGATGAGATCGTAGTTGCCGGTATACAGCCGGGCCATCAATAGTGCCAGGTCGTTGGCTTCCGAACCGGAATTGACGAAGTATACCACCTTCAAATCACCGGGAAATTTGTCGGCCAGCATTTTTCCATATTCGGCGATGGTCGGATGATAATAGATGGTCGTGGTATGCTGCAGCGTCTCGAGCTGTTCCCTTGCCTTTTGGACCACGTAAGGGTGGCAGTGGCCGACAGAGATGGTAACGATACCACCGATACCATCGAGATATCGCCGTCCTGCATCGTCGTAAAGATACTGCATCGATCCCTCGACGATCATGATAGGCTTTTGATAGAACGTAACCAGAGCCGGCGAAAGGTATTCCTGCCTTAGACGCTGGACTTCTTCAAAGGAGGGTCCGTTATAGGATTTCGGTTGGTGATCAAAGGGTGGCAACTCTGGCGCT
>JAZFSW010000131.1:0-4973 GCA_036446375.1 Desulfobacterales bacterium
GTGACGTGGAGGCGATCTTCATATGTCATGACGAAGTCTTCGCTGGCCGAGCCGAGAATCCAGAACCCGACGATGGGCTGGGTCAGCGTGAAGTCCAGTATGTTGCGATAGCCCGCGTCGTCCGGCTTGCCATCGTCGTCGATGGGGCTGACCAGAACGGGCACGATGCCTTTGAGTCTTTCCATATGCTCATCACTGGGCGGCTGAACATCGGCAAGTTGGTATTCCCTGCCAAGCCGGCTATAGGTCTGTGAACCAAATCCATGGTACGGTAGAAGCTCAATCCTTTCGAATTTGTCTCCCAATTCAGCGGCAAATCTGGCTGTCGCAAGAATATTGTCATCCGAATCATTATACCCCGGTACCAGGGGAATGCGCACGATCAAAGGACGTATGGCTGAGGCCCTCTTGACGTTTTCCAGGATGAGTTCATTCGAAACACCGGTGAGCTCTTTGTGCACGACCGGATCCATGTGCTTGATATCCATATAGACAAGGTCCAGATTCTCAAGAAGTTTTTCCAGATGTTCCCATTTTACATAGCCACAGGTCTCTATCGCTGTGTGAATATAGCGATCCGCGCATCTCTTGAGAAACGCGCCGACAAATTCATGCTGCATCGTGGCTTCACCGCCCCCCACCGTGACCCCGCCATTTGACCGCCGATAAAACGGGCTGTCCTTATCGGCCTCCTTGAACAGCTCTTCAACAGTCATGTAACTTCCTGCAAGCTCCAGGGCCTGGTTGGGGCAGGCTTCAACACATTCGCCACAACTCGTGCAGCTCTTTCGGTCGATCTTTAAGCCCTCGGCCTCAGTCAACGTAATGGCCTCAACAGGGCAGGTCTCAACGCAGCGCCCGCATTGTACGCAGTGAGTTTCAATATGGATGATCTCAAGGGACATCTTTTGTGATTGGGGCGTAGAACACCATAGGCAAGTCAGCGGGCATCCCTTCATATACATCAGGGTTCGAATGCCCGGGCCATCATGGATGGCAAAATGTTGGGTATTGTATACCAATCCTTTTAAGTCTTTCAGCTTTCCGTTCCTCCTCTACACCATATGGGTCACCAAATATCCGTGCATATCGTCGGACAATATCTGGCAAAAAGGTGGTTGATGTCAAGGAAAAAGGCCACAGCAGGTTCAACGGGGTGAAATCGACTGAGAAGCGCTTGCGTTTTGGCTACCACTCTTTGAAACTCTCCTTGAATGTTTCAATCAGATTCTGATAAGGTTCTGCATCAGTAGATAATGGCATGTTACCTTCAGAGAGAGGACAATCCATGACAACGATTGAAGGAAAAACAGTCGTCATAACCGGAGCAGGCAGCGGCATCGGTCTTGCGTGTGCCAATGGGTTTCTGGCCGATGGCGCAACGGTGCTGGGTGTGGACAACAAAAGGGATCGCCTGGAGGACCTTGCGTCAAAAGGCGCCCTGACCATGACCGCCGATGTCTCTGATGATGCCGCCATGCGTGCGATGGTGGAAAAGGCCGTTGAGGAGACAGGACGCATCGATGTGCTGTTTAACAATGCCGGGATGGGATCCCCAAAGCGTATCGAGGACCTCGCAGACGGTGAGTTTGAGCATTTTATGGCTGTGCATGTATTTGGGGCCATATACGCGATGCGGGCAGCCGTTCCCCATATGCGTCGACAGAATTATGGGCGTATCATTTCCACCGTCTCGCGAGGCGCAGAGGGTAAACAGGGCGCGGCCTACAACGCAGCCAAAGCTGCTCTCTGGTCCGTGAGCCGCTGTCTGGCCCATGATGTTTCAGATAACGACATCCTGGTAAACTCGCTGATCCCGGGGCCCACGAACACCCCCATATTCGGCCGTGACATGCCCCACCTGCAGTCCCCCGAGAAAGTATACCCGACGGTCCGGATGATGGCTACCTTTGAAAAGGGGGGGCCGAGCGGGGAGGTGTTCTTCTGGGAGAAGCAATATCCCATGTTTCTCAGCACCATCCCGGCCGACGCCAATCTTGACTATTGGAAGGAATACGCAAAAAAAGAAGGTCTCTACTAGCTTTGGATATCACCACCACCATCCCTTCACCATCATATTGAGGAGCAGATCATGAACGATGAGCGCAAATCTATTTTTGTCACCGGGGCCGCCAGCGGCATGGGACGGGCAACGGCCAGGCTTTTTGCCGAAAATGGCTGGTTTGTCGGCGCGGTCGATGTGAACGAGCAGGGGCTTGACGCTCTGGCATCGGAAATCGGCGCCGGGAACTGCCATGTCACCACACTGGATATCACGGACCGGGCGGCCTATCAGTCGGTTCTGAACGATTTTGACAGCAAGGCCGGCGGCAGACTGGATGTTCTGTATAACAACGCGGGGATCATCAAGGGGGGGCTCTTTGGTGACATGGATTATGCAGATATCTCAAGAATCATTCAGGTTAACCTGATGGGCACGATAAACGGCATCCACGCCGCCATACCAATGCTCAAAAAAACCCCGAATTCCTTGTGCTTTACCACCTCTTCTTCATCAGCAATTTTCGGCGCACCGAATCTGGCCGCCTATTCCACCTCCAAGCATGCCGTCAAGGGACTGACCGAAGCCCTGTCTGTTGAATTTGCCCTTTACGATTCCAGAGCCGCAGACACGCTGCCCGGGCATATTGAAACAGGCATGATGGCCAAGGAATTCGGGGACAACCTCCCCAAGGAAGGCCCGTGGCGCCTGATTCCCGCCGAAGCGGTGGCTGAGGTGGTCTGGGCCTCGTATCACGACAAAACCGGCAAACTGCACTGGTATGTACCGGATGACCTGGCCCCCTATAATCAAAGGGTCGCCAGTAACGTTGAGGCGGAGCGTAACGCACGCGTTCAGCAACTTGTTGCGCAGTATGCCTCACGATAGACAGCACCTTTTTCCCGCTATCTTTTCCAAGGGTAAAGCATCCTGGCCCAGAGGACCAGGCTTTGGTTTGCCCCTGGAAGGGGCTTTGCCAACGGTGATTGTGGAGTGCCTAAAGTGACTAAAGTGAGCTAAAGTGCCTAGAGTGAGCTGAAATGAGCTAAAGCGTTGCGTCGCTTCGCTCCACCAATCATACAAATGCTCTGCGCTGAAAGCGCTATCCTCAACTTTAGCTCACTTTAGTTCACTCTAGCTCACTTGGAACTCTCCTGACCATCCGGATCTGGCAGAGCCAAGAGCACGTGACCACGCCCAGAGGGCGTGGTTTGTAACGATAGTATCAATATGGATAGGACAAAGGGGGTATCTCTATGACGACCAAACCCAATATTGTATTCTTCTTCACAGACGGTCAGCGATTCAGCGCCATTGATGCTCTCGGTATTGAGGATGTTCGTACACCCAATATCGATGCGCTGGCCACCCGCGGGAAGAAACCCGAGACAGAGCGATCCGGCCGATGAATGCAACGGTCAACGTTCCTGAAACACACAAACAAACAGAGGAGGTAGTGCAATATGTTTAAGAACCTGATGCCCTTTGCCCTGGGTATTCGTGCCCCGATGCTGGACGTATTGGAATTGGTGAAAACCACGGGTTTTGAAGGTATGGACCTGAGTCTTGGAGAAGCCAAGCAGCTCGCCGATGAACATTCGGTAGCTTATGTGAAGTCGCTTTTTGATGAGGCAGGCGTGAAACTCGGGGCATGGGGGATGCCGGTTAACTGGCGTGCCAAAGATGCCGAATATCAGGAACATCTGGCAGGACTGCCGGAAAGTGCCAAACTGGCCGCCGATCTCGGATGCCACCAGACCATTACCGCTGTCATGGGAGGAGACAACCACCGCCCATTTAAGGAAAACTGGGATTTTCATGTGAAACGGCTTCGTCCGGCTGCCGAAATTCTCAACGACTACGGGCACTCCCTTGCCGTTGAATTCATCGGACCGGAAAAAAGCCGCCAGGCATTTAAATACGGGTTCCTCTACACGATGGATGCGACGCTGGCCCTATGCGCGGCCATCGGCACGGGCAATGTGGGACTCTGTTTTGATGTCTGGCACAACTACACATCCCACACGACCCTCGATGACGTTAAGAAACTGTCCAAAGAAGATGTCGTCTATGTGCACATCAATGACGCACCGGCAGGAATTGAGATCGCCGATCAGAACGATCTTCTACGCGCACTCCCCGGTGAAACCGGTATCATCCCGTTGGTGGAAACACTGCGCTTTCTAGACGATATCGGCTACGATGGCCCGGTCGCTCCCGAGCCGTTCAGCCCGAAACTCAAAGGATTGTCTGCAGAAGAATCGATACGCACGACGATGGAAACGCTGGACAAGGTCTGGAAAGAAGCGGGATTGGCTTAGTACTCTTATTCGTGAATACAGTAACGTATTCTGGGCATATCCAGCGTTTCATCCCGCTTGCAGCGGGACTTTGCCGAAGAGACCGCAGAGACAAATTGTCTGTTCTCTGCGTCCTTTGCGGCTCTGCGGTGCGTCGAAGCACAATACGTAATCGAACTTGTGAGTGCGGTTACTTAGGCCTGAAAGCCCCGAACCGCCATGCATGAAAAGGATCGTATCATTCATCTATGACGTTTTTCGGGCAGTGAAAAAGGTACCGAAATCCTCATCGTCGCCGACCTGAAGATCTCCCAGATTCGCCAGGCGGGAATTCATCATGTAGGTACATATGGCGTAAACCAGTTGCACGATCTGCATATTTGAAAACGCTTCGCTCATTGCCGTCAGTGTGGGTTCTGTGGGTCGGCCGTCGACAACCACCTCTGTTGTAAACTGCAACACGAGCTTCTGGGTCTCATCGAACACATCGGCCTTGGGATCCCGGTCTTTGACAATGGCATCCACCTGCTCCTGGGTTCCCCCTTCCCGGATGATACCGACAGCATGATTCGCCCATTCGTAGGGTGAATTGCTTAACACCGATGCGTGAACCACGGCCATTTCCTTGAGTATCTGATCCATTCCTCCCGGGACGCTCTGCCAGGCGGTAC
>JAZFSW010000132.1:0-4921 GCA_036446375.1 Desulfobacterales bacterium
TTGATAGAACGTCTGTGAGCAGTTGAAGGCTTTCGACTTCTGAGAGCTCGTCCATCTTTCTCTTTCTGTTCAGTACATTGGCTGATTCCACAAGAAGGAGTTCAGGGGCAATGGCCTTGTTGTTACCTCGTTCTGCCCCGCTCAAGAACTCCTCAAATCCCTCGGGAATTGGACCATCGGGTATAAAGAGCCTTACGAGTGCAGACGTGTCGATTACGCCAATCATCTTTTTCGATCCTGACGTATCATTTTCACCGTGTCTGTAAAGTGCCGCCCCCTGAGTTGTTCGCGCCACTTTGCGGCTGCAACCAAAGATGAACCTTTGACCAAACTGACTTCCTGCTCAAGAATGCATTTGACATGCTCTTGCAGGCTGCGATGATTTTCCTTGGCCATTTTCTGCAAAGTCGAATAGACGTTCTCCGGAACATTCCGGACACTTATTGATTTCATTTTGACACTCATAATTGATGTTGTTTTAATGCTTAAAATTTGACATCAGAATAACACACATCCTTCTCTCTGTCAAGATTGAAGCCCCCCGCCAAAGACACGGTCAAGTCCTAAAGACCTTCAGCTAAGGAGTAAAGCATCCTGGCCCAAAGGACCAGGCCTTGGTTTGCCCTAAAAGGGGCCGTTCTTGTCTTAGTTACCCAGTGTGAAGTAACTAAAGTGAGCTAAAGTGAGCTAAAGTGCCTAAAGTGAGCTGAAGTGAGCTAGAGAGTGGCGTCGCTTCGCTCCACCAATCATACAAATGCCCTGCGCTGAAAGCGCAATCCACAACTTTAGCTCACTTTAGTGCACTTTAGTTCACTTAGAACTGTCTTGGCCATCCGGCACCGGCATAGCCAGAATCACATGACCCCGCCCAAAGGACAGGGTCTGTAACGATAGAATCAAACGTCCTTTGTTGGTGGGCAATGCTAAGTTTCTCAGGAAATTGCGGTTTTCCCATACTGTGGAAGGGACAAAGGGGGGAAATGCTATGAAAAGAAGGAATGCTGTGTCTATGTCTATGCTATTGTTCCCTGTAATATGGCCTCTGATTCTGTTCTTGGTGATCCCACCGGGATTCGAACCCGGATTACTGGCGTGAGAGGCCAGCGTCCTAACCGTTAGACGATGGGACCACAATTGGTAGGGAAAAGATTCGATGTGAATATATAATAGGGGGGTATTTGTCAAATCTTATTTTGCTGATGAGCAGCGCCCCCGGCCCAAAACGTGAGTTCCACTGAAAGCGGGAGGACCGGTCAGTCTGATCGAAGAAGAAACTTTGGTCCTTCACCGCAGAGACGCCAAGAACGCAGAGAAAAGAAACATTTTGTAATATTAGTTAGTTATCTCTGCGCTCTCCGCGGTAGGTCTCGCTGTGAGCGAGAGGACCGAAGCGGGCGGTAAGAGATGCAAATGTGGTTTCATGTAAGTGCCTGCGGGCTCATTTGGCCGCCTTCAGACGCTCGGCTATGGCCAAAAGGGTCTCGGCATAGGGCCTACTGTGATTGTAAGACAGCAATACACGATAGGCCTTCTTCTTGTCGATTCCCTTGTGCCACCGGTAGTGCTTGAGATAATTGGCAATACTCATAATCGCATCGGCGTGATCGAAAAGATCGATGCGACCATCACGGTTGCCGTCTCTGGCCAATTTCAGGATATTGCTTGGCATAAACTGCGCGATACCCATAGCGCCGGCATATGAACCCTTTATACTCACCGGATCAAAGTTTTCCTTCCCGGAAACGGATAAGAAGGCTTTGAGCTCAGTATAGGCCCAATCGGCTTTTCTCGTGGCTTTTTCTTCGTAGGCCTTCTTGGAGAATCGTTTTGAGGGGGGGATTTCTGCCCAGAACAGTGCGCGAAGACGATCGTCGGACAATGCTGCCATTGTTGACAGGATATTCAATGTGGATGTGTTACCCAGCAGAACGCCGAGGCGGGTCTCAACCAGTATGATGGCCGTTATGATCTCTTTTTCCACCCCCAGCGCTTTCTCTGTTTTCTCAAGCTCCTTCTTGAACGTTTCCATGTATCCTTTTGCGCTGCGAATGGACTGTTCGGACAGAAACTGGCCATAATTCAGCTTGGACTCATTATGCATGAAAAAACGTGCGGCATCCTCTATTTCGAAAACCACCTGGGGCCGGCTATACACCTTATCGACACGATTGGCGTCAAAACCATCCCGGACCAGCCTTCCCCTGAGATCATTAAAGGAAAGCCCTGTATCGCCGGCCATCCCGGGGGTATGAAACAGCAGCAACGCCCCCATCCAGAGCAGCATATGGAGGATCGTTCTCCCTCTCATTTTATTATGTCTGTCGCATGCCATGGTAGAATATGTCCTGTTTTGCCCATCAAATCGGCTACCGAAGCGAAATGCCATCTATGGATGGGACTCACCTTGAAGGAGTCGCCACGCCGGTCAAGTTTTCCCAATGAGAAACGATTTCGATACGCCCGTATGATACTACGACATTCGATTCGTTGTCAAAGTTTCTCGCCCACCAGACATGACCGATGAAATGCGACAGCCCACAGGAAGCAGGCCATAACGGTCACCGGTTGGTGTCTGACAACTCTGGGAAATATCCATTTCTTGATACGAAACAGTTGACATGCTATGACCGGACGTGAGTAATGGCATAAGCGTTGATGCGGTCCCTTTCCCGTCTGACGATGGCCGAGCCAACGATCACGCGGGACGCGTGACTTCGGTTTTCGGCCATAGGCCGGAAAGACAAGAACACGTCAGTGTTCCAAACGTTGCATCTGTAACCGGGTGCATAGCACCCGGTTTGTAGCAGACAAACGAGCCGCGCAACCCATCTACGAAAAAACGTTGCTGTTGGAACGGGCTCAAGATGGCGAAAAAAGATAGAAGAACGGTCTTTACCTGTCAGTCCTGCGGATACCAAACCCCAAAATGGATGGGAAGGTGCCCGGATTGCGAAAAATGGCAGACGATGGTGGAAGAGTTGATATCGTCAACCCCGGCGAAAAGAGGGCCATCGGGAATATCCCCCCATGGGGCCGTTCCCGTTGCCATCGATTCGATTGAGATTGAAACCGAGTACCGGATCTTGACGGGGATTGGGGAATTTGATCGGGTTCTCGGCGGCGGTCTGGTTCCGGGAACCCTTGTGCTGATCGGGGGGGACCCGGGCATCGGCAAATCCACATTGATGCTTCAGGCACTCTACCATCTGTCTCTTGCGGGCCATACCGTTCTTTATGTTTCCGGAGAGGAATCGATCCGCCAGCTCCGCATCCGCAGCAAACGCCTGGCTGCCGTCTCCTCAACGTTGCTTGTGGTAGCGGAAACAGAACTCGAAACGATACTCCAGACCATTGAGGCGGTCAAACCGGATGTGGTGGTCATTGATTCGATTCAAACCATGCTCAGCGACGATCTGACGTCAGCACCGGGCAGTGTGAGCCAGGTCCGGGAATCCACCAGCAGGTTGATGCTCATGGCAAAGAAGACAGGCATACCCACTTTCCTTGTCGGCCATGTTACGAAGGACGGCGCCATCGCCGGCCCTCGCCTGCTGGAACACATGGTGGACACGGTGCTGTATTTTGAGGGGGATCGCAACCATGTATTCCGGATCCTGAGAGCCGTGAAAAACAGATTCGGTTCCACAAACGAGATCGGCGTGTTTGAAATGAAAAAAGAAGGGCTCGTTGAAGTGACCAATCCCTCAGCCCTGTTTCTGTCCGAGCGCCCCACCGATGCGCCGGGTTCGGTCGTCACCGCCAGTATCGAGGGTACCCGACCCATCCTGGTTGAACTTCAGGCATTGGCCAGCAATACCAGCTTCGGCAATCCGCGAAGGACCATTTTGGGGGTAGACCACAACCGCGTCGCACTGCTGGTAGCGGTAATGGAAAAGAAACTCGGTATGCATTTAATGGATCATGATATCTTTATCAATGTCGCCGGTGGCGTCAAGATAAACGATCCGGCCGTTGATCTGGGTATTGTCTGTGCGGTTGCGTCCAGTTTCCTGGACCGGCAGGTGGATAAAGGCACCCTTGTTCTCGGTGAGGTGGGATTAACCGGTGAGGTCAGGGCCATCGGTCAGATCGAAACACGCGTGGCCGAATCAAAGAAACTGGGCTTCAGTAAATGTCTTGTACCCCAGAACAACGCAAAGCAGATGACCGATCCGGAAGGGATAGAAATCATTGGGATCGGCCATGTCTCCGAGGCGATGGAGGTGCTCTTCTGATCCGCAGAATAGACAGGCAGAGGAAGGGCTTTTCTAATCCACAGACCCGCCCGCCTCGCCTGAGCTCGCGACCCGCCCGGCTATCGCCTGAAGGCGAAGCCGATGGTGGACGGGTACACAGATTGAAAAACCCAAGGGGGAGCTGCTCTGGCCATATATGAATTAGGTGGAGCAAAGCGACGCCACAACTTTAGACACTTTAGATCATTTTAGATCACTTTAGGCACTCCTGGCTCTTTGCGGATGTTGCGTCTTTGACGCGCACAGCAGGCTGGCGGAAGACTATATATGTCAAGACAGTCAAAGAAGCATAACACCTGGCAGGACCATTATTCACGCAAGGCCAAGAAGGATCAGTTCCCGGCACGATCCGTTTACAAACTTGAAGAGATACAGCAGAAATATCATCTGCTCAAGAAGGGCGATAGGGTTCTGGACCTCGGGTGTGCACCCGGATCCTGGCTACTTTTTGCCGCAAGAGCGGTTGGCAGCAGCGGACATGTGGTCGGAGTGGACCTGGACCCGGTAACGATAACCCTACCGACGAACGCATCGGTGTATACCGGAGACATCAACGACATATGTGAATCCGACGAGGCCCCTTTGGCTCAAACGATGCGTCAGTCGATGGGTGATGGATTCCAGGTGATTTTAAGTGACATGGCAGCGGATACAACCGGAAACAA
>JAZFSW010000133.1:0-6439 GCA_036446375.1 Desulfobacterales bacterium
TTAACAACAACGCCGGCGCCGTCCTCCTTTGCCTGGATACGATTTCCCGGGGCAGGAAAGTCATTGTCTCCAGAGGGGAGCTCGTTGAAATCGGCGGCTCGTTCAGAATCCCTGCCGTAATGGAAAAAAGCGGCAGCATTCTCAGGGAAGTCGGAGCCACCAATCGTACCCACCTGAAGGACTACGAAGAGGCTATCGAGAACGAAACGGCACTCCTGTTGAAAGTTCATACCAGCAACTACAGCGTGGTCGGGTTTACCGCCGATGTTACCCTCGAAGCACTGGTTGGGTTGGGAGAGACATATCAGATCCCGGTGATGGAAGACCTCGGCAGTGGGACATTTGTCGATTTTTCCCGATATGGACTCTCAAAAGAACCCACGGTTCAAGAAGCGGTGGCAACGGGTGTGGATGTGGTGACATTCAGTGGAGACAAACTCCTCGGCGGCCCGCAGGCCGGTATCATTCTCGGAAAGAGAGAACACCTCGACGCGATCAAGAAAAACCCCCTCACCCGGGCCCTTCGCATAGACAAGATGACTCTTGCTGCCCTTGAGAGCACCCTTCGTTTATACCGGGATCCGGAGGAAGCTGTTGCCAAGATCCCTACGCTGCGCATGCTTACCATGGACCTGGATCACATCGACAACCAGGCGGAAAAACTAGCCAATATGCTGAGAGCCATCGACGATACACGCCTGACCGTTCGGATTGTGTCTCTCAGTTCAAAAGCAGGCGGCGGATCGCTGCCGCTCCTGGAATTGCCCAGTAAGTGTGTCGGTGTAACGATTGCAGACATATCCCCGAATGCGATTGATCGATCGATGCGTCAGAACCGGCCGTCGATCATCGGCAGAATAGAAGAGGATGCCTTTATTATGGATCTGAGAACCCTGGAAGAAGATGAACTGGCTCCCATTGGTTCCGCATTCGCCGCCCTGCTGACAGGAACAAAACCATGACGGATAACCCGAAAGCGCTTTTCAGCAGTCGTACGTCCACCAGGGAGTTTTTGTCTTATAAGGCAGCGGCAGCGGCAAGAAGCGCTCGATACGACGATCTGTCCGCCTCGACCCTGGCCGACCTGTCAGAGGCGTTTCCCGGTATCCTTTTTGGTACCGTCTTTATCACCCAGGCACTGGAAAGCTTCAGGAGCACCCCGAGTTTTGCGTCTATGGCCATCCGGATCGATGGGGGAGTCGAATCGGGAGAAAAGCCGTCAACCGAAGCGGCAGAGGCAAGGGTGGATGTTCTGGAAACGTTGGATTCCCTCTGCGGCACGCACAGGGGCGTCTGGGGCTTGATCGGGGAGAACTTCTTTGGCGCCTTTTTTCCTGACCTTCAAGATGCCGAGTGCATGAATCTGGCAAGAACCCTTCAGCGGGACCTGGCCGATATTCGGTCCGAAACCATCACCATCGGTGTAGCGGCTTATCCTACGCTGAGCGATGAAAGAGACCGCGTGCTGGAAAATGCCCGAAAAGCCCTCGACCACGCTGCATTCTTTGGGCCGAACAGTACTGCCGCGTTCGATTCGGTAAGCCTCAATATCAGTGGTGACATCCTGTATCAGGACGGTGACCTCAAAGGGGCCATTGAAGAATACCATCGGGCGCTTGAGATCGATCCGTCAAATGTGAATGTCCACAACAGTCTGGGTGTCTGCCATGGTGACCTGGCATCCTATGAAGAGGCACTGGCCTCCTTTGAATCGGTGATGCGTCTGGATGCCAATGAGATCATGGCGCCGTACAATACCGGCCTCGTACTTGCATTGACAGACCATCGGGTCAAAGCCCTTGAATACTTCACCAAGGCGCTCGATATCCGTCAGGATGTGTTTGAAGTGGTGTACCAGATGGGAAGATGCCACCTGGCATTGGAGCAGTACCCTGAGGCAAAGGGGTTCATCGATAAAGCGATTCGACTGAAGCCGGATTCGGCCTCGGCGCTCAGTTGCATCGGTCAATACTACGCAGCGACGAACGAACAGGAGAAAGCCATCGAGGCTTTCGAATCTGCAATAAAGAAAAATCCCAATGATGCCGATGCGTTATCCGGCATTGGGCACCTCTACGACCTGAGAGATGAAAATGCAGATATTGCCCTGTTATTCTGCAAACAGAGCATCGACATATCTCCGGAAAACGGGCTTTTCCACCAGCGACTCGGACAGCTGTATCTGAAACGACATATCGACGACAAGGCGATGGATGCGTTTCGAACCGCCACGGATCTGGGTTGTGACGCTACCGAATGGATTGAAACCATTCAGGATCGCCGGAACGACGACACGTCCCACTAGCCACCCACCCACATCCCCGCCCACTTTCTGAGAATCCTCCTCCTGCGATCCGGAAGCAAATATCGAATCCTCCCCCAGGCGCGCATCTTGAGCCGAGAGCAACGACCCAATAGAAACAGATCCGATGATGTGTATTGATTTTAGGTGAATTAATTACTATATTGCCTGACGGATCGTTGAATGGTCTTTCTGCGGTTCAGAGGGAATGGATGGCCGTCTTTTTTGGATTATACAAGGAGTGATGAATATGCCGATATATGAGTATCACTGTAATGATTGTGGGGAAGATTTTGAGCGACTGGTGTTTGGAAGCGAGAAACCCGATTGCCTCCTATGCGACAGCAGCAAAGTAAATAAGATGATGTCCAGCTGTGGTTTTGTCAGCAAGGGCGGAAATGGTGGGACCACGAGAACCGCCGCATCGGATTCCTCATGTGGTGGATGCGCAGCATCCAGTTGTACGGGTTGCGGAAACTAATGGGCGCTTCGATCAGGATCGGCACCAGGGGAAGCAAGCTCGCATTGTGGCAAGCCAGCTGGGTAGCAACGGCGATACAAAGCCACACCCCTTCGCTCTCTCCGGAACTGGTCATCATCAAGACCAAAGGGGACAGGATCCAGGATGTGCCCCTTGCCCAGATCGGGGGTAAAGCCTTATTTATAACGGAGATTGAGGAAGCGCTCCTGGGTAAGAAAATTGATTTTGCGGTGCACAGCATGAAAGATATGCCCGCAGAGATACCCGAGGGCCTGTGCATCGGTGCGATTCCCGAACGGGAAATCACCGCCGACGCTCTGGTTTCAAGAAACGGCAACCGCTTTTCCGAACTCGGCGCAGGATCGCGCATCGGAACGGGTAGTCTTCGTCGCTCGGCCCTGTTGCGTCATGCAAGACCGGACATCGAAATCCTGCCCCTCAGGGGGAACCTCGATACCCGTCTTCGAAAGCTGGAAACAGAAGATATGGATGCCATCGTACTGGCCGCCGCAGGTATCAAGAGACTCGGCTGGCAGGACAGAATAACCGAGTATCTCGATGAAGGGACAATGTTGCCCGCTGTCGGTCAGGGCGCACTGTGTATCGAAACACGCAGAGAGGATAGAGACGCAGGATCGATGATCGCACATCTGGATCATCAGGACACACGGACAGCGGTAACCGGAGAACGTGCCTTCTTGAATCGTCTGGAGGGTAGCTGCCATGTACCGATTGCCGCCCTCGGAAAAGTTGAAAAAGACCAATTGGTCATAGATGGCCTTGTGGCGGATGTCGATGGTAAGGTTGTCATCCGGGAAAGCCATTCAGGACCGGTAACGGATTCAGAAGGTATCGGCATAGCCCTTGCCGATCGCCTTCTGGCCATGGGAGCCAGGGATATCCTCGCACAACTCGCGGCCGAAGGACACGGAAATGAACGGTAAAGTCTATCTGATAGGAGCGGGGCCGGGGGATCCAGGGCTCATAACAGTAAAGGGGCTGGCGTGTATCCAGCAGGCAGATGTTGTCATCTACGACTACCTTGCCGCCCCAACCCTCCTGGCCCACGCGACGGGGGAAGCGGAAATTATCTATGTCGGGAAGAAAGGGTCGGATCACACCCTGTCGCAGGATGGAATAAACGCACTTATCGTAGAAAAGGCCATGCAAGGCAAGGTCGTCGCCAGGCTCAAGGGGGGAGACCCCTTTATTTTCGGACGGGGCGGTGAAGAGGCCGAAGTGCTGGTGCAAAATGGTATTGATTTTGAAATAGTGCCCGGCGTCACCTCTGCTATCGCTGCTCCTGCCTATGCAGGCATCCCCCTTACCCACAGGCAATTTACATCAACCCTTGCTTTTGTCACCGGCCACGAAGACCCCACGAAAGATGAAACCCAGATCGATTGGTCCGCCCTTGCCAATGGTATAGGCACACTGGTCTTTCTCATGGGGGTGAAGAATCTGCCCAATATTGCGCGGCGGCTGATTGAAAAGGGTAAGCCACCGGACACACCTGTCGCGCTGGTTCGGTGGGGCACAACGCCAAAACAGGTCACGGTTACCGGTACGCTGGACACCATCGTTGACCGGGTGAAAGCCGCAGGGCTGAAAGCACCGGCCATCATCATTGTCGGTAGGGTTGTCGAGTTAAGGCCCACATTGAAATGGTTTGAAACCCGTCCACTGATGGGGAAAACAATCCTCGTCACCCGGGCTCGCGCACAGGCCAGCGACATGGTGAAGATGCTGTCAGATCTAGGCGCATCGTGCCTGGAATACCCCACGATCGAGATCGTAGCACCGGATAGCTGGGAACCGATGGATGAATCGATACAAGATCTATCCCGATACGATTGGCTTGTGTTTACCAGTGTCAATGGTGTTAAATTCTTTTTCGATCGTCTTTTCCACAGCGGCCTGGATAGTCGGGCCCTAAATGGGATACAGACCGCAACCATCGGGCCGGCAACCGAAAAGCGACTTGCCGGGTTTGGGGTGAAAAGCGACATTGTCCCGGAAAGCTACAGAGCCGAATCGATCATTAAAGCCTTCAAGGATAAAAACATTGACGGGAAAAGAATACTGCTTCCCCGGGCAGCGGAAGCACGCCCGATCCTGCCGGTTGAATTGACCCAAATGGGTGCTACGGTCGACGAAATAACCGCCTATTGCACCCGGATACCAGAGAGTAATCAGGACCTTTTGCTTGACCACCTCAGAAGCAAAACCGTGGATTTCATCACATTTACCAGTTCATCAACGGTAAAGAACTTCAAGGCGCTGTTGCCGCCGGAGCAGTTCGACGACCTGATGGACGGCGTTACCATTGCCAGTATCGGCCCTATCACAACAGATACCGCCAACGCCCTGGGCTTTGATGTTCACATTGATGCGGATCCGTTTACCATACCGGATCTGTGCAAGGCAATGGTGCAATATTCTCAAGAAAATGGATAGGGGTGAGGGCGCAGACAGAGATTGACCTCCCTCCTGCCGGACCAGGTGGCCACAGTGGACAGCTTTCTTGAAAAATTGCCGTCATTGATTGACGACATCCGATCCTTGAAAGAGACGATCATTACCAATATCGTGTTGATCGGTCAGACACCGGCACCCACCTTCAAGGAAAAACGCCGCGCAAACCTCTTCCAGGAAAGACTCACCGAGTCCCATGTCGACGAATGCACCACGGATGGGTATCGCAACCCCATCGGCATCATCAGGGGAACCAAAAGGACCCATCCGCCAGTATTTGTTGTTGCCCATTTGGACACCTTGTTTGATCAGGTTGTCGACTACAACTATACCGTCAGGAAAAGTTCGGTAAGAGGACCCGGCATCCTCGACAATTCAATCGGTGTAGGGGTAATGGCCTCGCTACCACAAATACTCCAGAAGCTGGATCTACGATTCGAATCGGATCTTGTACTGGCCGGGGTGATCCAGTCCACCGGACGGGGTAATCTGAGGGGCATCCGGCATCTTCTGAAAACCTGGCCCACGCCGATCCGGGGTGCGATCTGCATTGAGGGCGTGGAGCTCGGAAGGCTAAACTACTATTCCGATGGCATGACAAGGGGTGAGATCCACTGTAATATTACCCAAACAGACCGAATGGTACACCAGTTTGAACCGAATGCCATCCTGATATTAAATGAAGTTCTCAATGGGATTCTCAAATTGAGATTGCCCCAACGGCCGCGGTCCAGAATCGTGGTGGGAAAAATCGCCGGTGGTGTCAACTATGGCGATATCGCCTATGAAGCCAACATGGGTTTTGAGATTCGAAGCGATTCGGATGAAATGGTTAGACAGCTTTTCAGGGACATTGAAGACCTTGTTGCCGGCATCAGCCACGAACGAAAAGTCGATCTGACGCTCAAAACCATCAGCAGTCTCGGTGCCACCCGATTAAGGTTCAATCACCCGCTGGTCAAATGTGCCTCGGCGGTAATGGAAGCACTCGATCTGAAACCGATAAGCGAGCCAAGCGAATCGGAGCTGTCCATCTTTCACGCCCATGATATACCGGCCATCACGATAGGCATGACGCGGGGGCGCAATCGCTACCAGGCCGATGCACGAATGAGAATTGCTCCCATCTTCAGAGGCATTGCCCAGTTGATTGGCATTCTTATGGCTATCGATGACGGGAT
>JAZFSW010000134.1:0-11584 GCA_036446375.1 Desulfobacterales bacterium
CCCTGAGAACTCCGGCACCGGAATTCAGCCAGCATACCGAGGAGATTCTATTGGAGATGGGTTATACATGGGAAGCTATCGAACAGTTCAAGGATGAAGAGATCATTGCCTAGAAGCCATCTCAAAATTAGGATTTTGGTACAAGGTCAAGGCGGATCCGAGCTTCAACCCGCAGGCATACTCAAGTATGTCGAGGACTTGAAACGAGGATCCAACGTAGAGATTGGGCCAAAAGACTTTTTTGAGATAGCTTCTAGTCTGAACGACGCGGGAAGCCCTATGCGAAGGGACAATCCCCCAATATTCCACACCACCTTATACCTGCCGTTCTCTGTCCGCTGATCTCTGCCTCCTGGCTCTCCCCATGGGTAAACTCCGATTCCAGCTACGTTGACACTCCTGATCCATATGGTTACTATTCCCGGTAGTCGCGAGTGCAGAGGGCAGTATCCTCCCCGTTCATTCGTTTTACATGATGCATCCGAAAGAGGTCTGAATTCTGAAAAGGCCCACAATGCCGTATCTGAGTGATAGCTGTCTCTTGAGATGGCTTGTATTTCAATCGAAGAAAGGAGTGTTTAGATGACCGAACAACATGTGTTGCCCCTGGACACGAAGGACGCCGCCCTGGAAGTGGTTGGCGGGAAAGGCCGATCTCTGGCCGAAATGGCAAATGCAGGATTAGATGTGCCCGGTGGTTTTTACCTGACAACGGCCGCCTACCGGCGTTTTGTGGAAGAGAACGATCTACAGGCGAAAATCATCGACCTGGTAAAGCCGGAGATTGGAGAATATACCCTGTCATTTGATGCGGCGTCGGAAGCGATTCAGGCTCTGTTTCAGCAGGGCACACTGTCCGATGAAATGGCCGCCGAAATCCGTCAGGCCTATGATGCCATGGAGGGCGAGAATCCACCGGTGGCGGTCCGATCTTCCGCCAATGCGGAAGATCTGCCGGATATGTCCTTTGCCGGCCAGCAGGATACCTATCTGAATGTGCGAGGTGCGGATGAGATCGTTGCCGCCGTCCGGGACTGCTGGGCATCTCTCTGGACACCGCGAGCGATCAGTTACCGCCATGAAATGGGGATCGAGCAGGATGCGGTGGCCATGGCCGTTGTGGTTCAACTCATGGTAACCTCCGATGTCTCCGGGATTCTGTTCACCGCCAACCCGGCAACAGGTGAGCGCTCCGAAATGATTATCAATTCCAGTTTCGGTCTGGGAGAGGCGGTGGTCGGCGGGCAGGTGACACCGGATACCTATATCGTCGAGCGCGAGTCGATGACGGCGAAGGAAACCATTATCGGCGCCAAAGAGCAGAAGATCGTCTCCGACGGCGACCAGGGCACCCGGTTGGAAGATATCGCTGAGGACCTGCGGGGTCAATCATCCCTTTCCGGCGATGCCATCAAGGAGCTGGTCACCCTTGCGCTGAAGGCCGAGGCGCACTTCGAGGGCAATCCCAAGGATATCGAATGGGCTTATTCCGACGGCAAACTCTATATGCTGCAATCCCGGCCCATCACGAATCTACCGCCCCAGCCGATCGACGTCGAGTGGGTACCCAATCCGCCGGCGGTGATCCTGGCCCGGCGCCAGATCATCGAGAACATTCCGGATCCGTGCACGCCGTTGTTCGAAGAGCTGTATCTTTCCGAGGGTCTTGAGACCGGAGCCGATGGGAAAAAGCGGCCAAGCCTCATGGCCGGGGGCGGTCCCATGTTCGTGACGCTTCACGGATTTGGCTATCAGCGTTTCGATTGGCCGTTCATCATCGCAGCGAGGAAAGAGCGACTGGCAGTGAAGATGAGCGAGGCGGAAATGGATGCCGCCGAGATAGCAGCCGATGCCGCATCCCTGAAGAAGGATCAGCCGAAGAAGGCCGAACCTTCCGAGAAGCAGAGGGCGGAGTGGTTAAAGAAGTTTGAGGAGCAGAAGGAAGCCGGCGCCAAGATGGCCCGGCATGACCTGGACATGTTCCTGGAGACCCTTTCGGCCGAAGACCGGAAAGCCTTTGACGATTGGGCCGAGACATCGGGTCCGGACGACGTGGCCGGCCTGGTAACCAAGCCGGAGAGCAAGAACCCGACATTCGGTGCCTTCAACCGGACCCAGGTCAACGAGAATCAGATCAAGGGATTCTATGATCGGGCAAAGCCCGATATCATGGCAGTTTCTGAGAAGTGGGGAGAGGTGGATCCGAAGACGGCATCGGATGAGGAACTGCTCGAAGGGATCTGTGAAACAGCCATTGCCGGGGGCTCATACTGGTGCAGCAACGGCGGCCATACCTTCGGCGTGGCTAAATCGACGGACGATCAGCTCCAGGCATTTCTGAGGGAGACGCTGCCGGACCATCACTTCACCAGCGGCCAGTTCCTCAGCGGATTCAAGTCGAAGACCATGGAAGCCAATGACCACCTGTTCGAGATCGCCAAAAAGATCCGGGCGGATGAAGCCATGGCAGAACTGGTCATCACCACACCGGCCAAACGGATGATGAAGACGCTGGAGGAACATCCGGATGCCGGACCGATTGTCGATGCCATCAATGAATACCTCGGTATCTACGGACATCTGGGCTACAGCCTGGATTTCGCCGAGCCTTTGCCGTTGGAGGACCCGTCCGGACTCCTGGCTACGCTGAAGACGATGATATCCAATAAGGATTACAATCCCAAGAACCACGAGATCAAGGCGTTGGAGAAACGAGAAAAGGCCATGACAGAAATCCTGCCGCTTCTGGATGGGCTGCAGTACTGGCAATTCCGCTTCCGCCACTGGTTCACGCATCGTTTCTACTACATCCGGGAAGAGGTTATGCACTATCTGTATATGGCCTGGCCGGCGCTTCGGCCTTTGGCCCTGGAGCTTGGGCAGCGCCTGACAGATGCCGGAACGCTTTCCGAACCGGATCATGTCTTCTATCTGCTTACAGATGAGTTGAAGGGAGCGATCGCGGCTCGGAAGGAGAACAAGGCCGTACCCGAGTATCTGGATCTGGCTGCCGAACGTTTCGAGCTGAGGGAGGCCCGCAAGCGCCTGCACCCGCCGGGAACCGTTCCCTTCGACGCGAGTGAAGATCCGAGCGTGAAGTTCAAGGAAACGCAGTTCGTCAACGATCCCGACTCCGATACGATGATGGGTGTTCCGGTCAGCCCCGGCACCATCACCGCACCGGCCAGTCTGATTAAGACACCGGGGGAATTCGATCAGATGCGACCCGGTTCGATTCTCGTCTGCCCCATGACCAACCCGGCCTGGACGCCGCTGTTTGCCCATGCATCCGGCCTGGTTACCGATATGGGCGGGATTCTGGGGCATGGTTCCATCGTTGCCAGGGAATACGGAATTCCGGCTGTTGTGGGAACAGGCACCAGTACCCTGCGGATAAAGCATGGTCAGATGATTAGTATTGATGGAGATACCGGCACGGTGAAGCTTCTTGAGGAGGAGTAGGGGAAGTCAGAAAGAAGGCATCAGCCGTCGCCTTCGGCTATGGCCGACAAGCAAGGCATAAGTGAAAGGGCAAAGAGAACTCAATGCATGATGTCCACTAGTACATCCCCATTGATGTTCTCCTTCCCCAGCAGCTCTTCTCCCCTTTCATAGTCAATAAAGAGAGGAATAGTTTCCGGGAAGCGTGAAAGGAATTTTGCCATACCTTTGGAATGACGCCTTCGGCCACTTTTGACTTCAATGGCAAATCGCCTATTCTCGACACATAGCACAAAATCAACCTCAAAATTACCTTCCCGCCAATAATAGAGGTTGCCAACTGCGTTTGACAAAGCCGCACCAATGGCGCTTTCGAATATCCTTCCCCGCCATTCGGGATCTTCCATTGCCGAGTCTGGGTTCTTGAAGGCGTGTACAAGTGCCGTGTTTAGGGGAAGGATTTTTGGACTTGAACCCCTCTTCCTCACTTCCGATCCTGAGTATTTGTGAAGCGATTTCAGTAGAAAGGCACCCTCGAGGAGTTCAAGGTAGTGCTTGATGGTTGTAACGTTGCCGCTTTCTTGCAGTTGGCCCAGGAGTTTCTGGTAAGAGATCTCCTGGGCAGGGTACGCCATACTGAGTTCAAACGTCTGCCGGAATAATGCCGGCTTATTGACAGAAGCAATTCCAAGAATATCCTTTATCAAAACCGGTTCAATAATCGAGTTCCTGATAAAGGACTGCCACCGTTCGACATCCGCAGTTAGTTCCGCTGATGCGGGATATCCTCCATACTTCAGGAATTCCTCCAGTCCCCAGCCGAAAGCCTGACGGCACTCAGCCAAACACCAATGGTGGGCAGGAACCAGCTCATAGCGTCCTGCCAGGCTCTCCGATAAGCCTTTCTGCAAAGAGAGACTGGCAGATCCTAGTAATACCACCTTCATTTCTTTTGACTTTCTCCCCTTATCAAAGAGAAATTTGACGATATCACTCCACTCGGGGATCTTTTGCACTTCATCAACAACGAAAAGGGTATCTCTTCCAAGCTGCTCTGCCCGATGCCACTGCAATCTCAGCCAGTCACCGGATGGTGCGATCATCTCGTCAGCCGTTACAAACAATGACGGCCCGCTCCATTGAGCGACTATGTGCTGCAATCCCGTGGTTTTGCCGACTTGACGCGGACCGGTAACAACCTGAATGAAGTTCAGGTCCTCTGTCAATCGGTCTTTCAGCATCTGGGTGAAATGTCTTGTAATTTCAGTCATAAACAGGACATATCAGAAAATACTATAAGTGTCTACCAAAAATGATAGCTATATCTACTAAAATAGTGAATGCTACGATACAGCAGCAAGTCGTCCGGGGTCGGGAAGATGCGAGTCTTTCTGTTCCAGGACATATTCTCTCGAGATCTGTGGTGGGTAAACTCCGGATTCAGGTGGTTTGACAGTCACCCCCTAGGGGACGTACTATTACCGATCGTTGCGAAGGCCACAGGCAGCTGTATTTTGTATAAGCAACGCTTCTGGCCAAATCCCGCAAGGCGGGGTCAGTCTGATCGTCAAAGAAACTGAATAAGAAGCGCATTTCTCTGAAATGCTTGGATCCTCTCGCAAAGACGCAAAGACGCAAAGAAAAGACTTTGAATATTGATGGTAAAGGGCGATGATTTGCACCTGAATCGCATAGGCGCAATCCATCAAGAGTTACCTCTGTGTCCTCTGTGAGTCCCGCTGAAAGCGGGATGAGAGATAGAAATGTAGTTTCATATGAAGAGAGGGGTTATATGGCAAACACAGACAACTCAAGAAAGAAATTGGAATTTGGCGGGCCCGAGTGGTGCCGGTCGGCTGCGGCGCTGGGTGTTAGACTTATGGAAGAATCCGACCTGGACCTTTCGATCTATAGTTGGGGATTCAGTGAGGAATACGTAAATACCCCGGAGCGCCTTATGGGAGGACGTAGCAAGGCAGGATACCATTTCATGATTCACAACGGCAAGGTGAGCGGGGGTGCATCGCTACCGGATGAATGCCTTGCCCTGCCCGGATTCCATGTTGCTGTGCCATGGGCCATGATCGCTCATTCTTCCTACTTTCCTTTCAACCGGGAGGGGTGGCGGGAACGTGGGGCGGCTCACCAAGCACTTCGGGAGGACCTGACGGCTGCCGGCATCGATCCGAATTGGCGTGAGCTGTATAGGAAAAAGGGAGAGAAGGGTGCACCCCTTTGTACCACATGCGGATCTTCCGACCACGATCGTCAGGATTGTCCCGTATGGCCATCCGGTATCGGGGAAGTCCTCGCGGCGAATACCGGCAAGGAGGCCAAATGGCTTCAGCGTTCACCCGAACTGGAGGGCCTGCCTGAGACAGAATGGGGTGTGCCCGTTTTCACCGAGATGACCGATGAGCAGAAGGCCTGTTTTATCGGACTGCTGGGCGGTTGAGAAAGGCGTTACGACAGGATCAATGAGTATTTGGGCTTGACAAATGTGCGGATGTGACCATAGAGGTCTCTATATGAAGTGGTTATAGTCGGTACGTTCATTGGGGTGGCCTGTGTAATAGATCCTAACCAACGGATGATACTGGGGAAGAAGGTTCTATGCAGACAATAAATGCCGGTATTAGAGAGGCAAAGATGCATCTCAGCAAGTTGCTCAGGTACGTGAAGAACGGAAACGAAGTCGTCCTGACGGATCGCGGCCGACCGGTTGGCAGAATTGTTCCCATCGAGGCCGGAGAGCTCTCTTTGGAGGCACGCATACAGAAGCTTGAGGATCAGGGAGTATTGGGGCCACCCCCCAAGGGCCAAGCTAGAATCACCCCTCTACCCATCCCCATTGCTGGTAGCATGGCCCAGAGGTACTTAAGGGAGGAACTGTAGGATCAATCTGGGGTATTGCTTTCTTCAGGTTCCCTTCCGAAATTCCCCATGACTACAACCAGCTGCTAATCTTAACGTTGTCCCGGGGGGTATACTCATCCACCCTTTTTTAGAAGTATCCTTCCTGAGAAAACCGGGTCCATGGCTCTTGCTCTCCGACGCCATAGCCGGTGAGCAGCCCCTGCTTGACCCAGTTCCGGAAGTCGGGAAACGGATCCAGCGCCTCGATGCCCTCCAGTGCTTCGACCCATGGGGCCGGATCGTATTCTACCTGGCAGGCGCGATAGACACCGTCTTCTATAAGTCCGTAGCAGGCGAGTACGTGTCCACACCGGTTCTGTCCGATGCTGCCCGGATTGATGAATTGCTGCCCGTTAATCTCCCGTGTGAATTGGATGTGGGAATGACCGAAAAGCACCATCGGACTGTCATTTCCTGCTGCCAGGGAAGCCATATGGTTGTCTGTGGCGTCGGGCAGGACATGCCGCACTTTCCCTGCCAGTTCACCGTGTGTTAGATACATTCGCAGCTCTCCCAGCGTGTATTCCCCTTCCTGCTTCAGGCTCTTAAGGAATGATGCTGATTCCGGCGTCAGAATCTCGATGATCCAGTTGGTCCAGGCTTTGAAATTGTCGGGCCACTGGGCAAACCGGTCCGGTTCGAGGAGGTCTAGATCGTGGGGACCTGTGACCAGGATCCCGGACAGATTCTTCATCAGGGAGATGGTTTCATTCGGCTGGGAACCGGTCAGCAATGCATCCCCCAGGAACACTGTTGCGTCAGCATCTTGCTCCTTATTAAGGACCGCAGCGAGGGCTTCGGCGTTTCCATGTATGTCGGATATGACAAGAATCTTCATCTGAATCCTTTCTCGTTTAGATTTGGGTTCGTTCTTTGTAGCCTGAGACAGGCAGAACCCCTGTCTCTTGCATCTGTGATCCGTAGAAATAGTAACCCCATGGTGGGCAAGTGTCAAATCGGTGACGATAGGAGTTTACCCACAACATGGGACATATTGGGTCGGCCCGGTCTCTCGTTGCAGATCGATTGCTTGACATTGGGACGTTTCGAAGTTAAACTTGAGTTGAACTTAATCTGATCTCTAAGCAGGCAATCTCACCTACTCACCATGGGAGTCTACCGTGCACAAAACGATAAACACAAAGGAACTGAGAAGCTCTCTGTCAGCAATTGTTGAGAGCGTCAAACGCGGGGAGCACTATACTGTCCTTTACAGGAGCCGACCGGCCTTTCGAATTGTTCCCCTTGATGATGAAGAAAGAGTTTCTTACCCGCTTGCTAAGGATCCTCTATACAAAGCTGAGGCTGTCGGCGAATCGTCAGATGGACTGACATCCGCAGACCATGATTCGCTTCTATACGGAACTTCTTGAGTATAGAGAGGCTCTTTGTCGACACCGCCGGATGGATGACCATGGCAGATGCCAAGGATCCACGCCACCGGAAATCCATCGAATCGCGCGATGTGTGGCTTGAGAAAGGTGGCGTTCTGGTCACGTCAAACTACATCCTGGATGAGTCCCTTACCTTGATACGGATGCGCCTGGGAATGGAGGCTGCGGAAAAATGGTGGGACATGGTTGCTGAAAGCCCGAGATGCAGCATAGAATGGGTAACACCAGAACGAATGGAGAAATCTATTTCCTGGTTCTTACGCTGGCAGGATCAGTCCTTCTCGTTCACCGATTGCACCAGCTTCGTTCTGATGCGCGAGTTGGGCATTAAGGACGCCTTGACCGGTGAACGCCATTTCACCACAGCAGGTTTCCAGATACACCCCCAATGATCACGGGGATGGCCCCAGATTCTGGAAGTTTGGTTCTAAACACGGGTTACCCGTCAATAACAGCGGAACAGGTGCCCGAAGCCGCCGCCCCGGGAGGGCGCTCCTGCTCTCCCTCATCGCGTCTCCCCCTCTCCGGTTCTCTTTTCTCCTGGGTGGGTAAACTCCTCTCTCCACACGTTTGACAGCCACCTGTCAAAGGGATATTGTGTCTGAAAATCACCAATCAAGAACCTGCCGCTGGCAGGGCCGGGCAGTAGATCGAAGAGCGAAGATGGGTTGATCCTGCCAGAATTGTAGTTGCATAACCCAAGGAGAGAAAATGAACACCACGATGACGAATGTGCGACCTCTCGATACCACCGATGATGGTCTTGAAGTACTTGGCGGCAAGGGCAGATCACTTGCCCGGATGATCAACGCGGGCTTTGCGGTGCCCGGTGGATTCCATCTGACCACTGCCGCTTATAGAGGCTTTGTTGCAGACAATGATTTGCAGGCGAAGATTGTAGCGCAAGCCAAGCCCGAGGTCAGGGAAGGGAGAGCGTCTTTCGAGACGGCCTCGTCGACAATTCAGGCGCTGATCGGTGAACATGAGCTATCACCAGACCTTGTCACCGAGCTCCGGGAAGCCTATGCTGCTTTGGACGGCGATGACCCGGCCGTTGCGGTGCGCTCTTCAGCCAATGCCGAAGACTTGCCTGGGTTGTCATTCGCCGGGCAGCAGGAGACCTACCTGAATGTCTGTGGTGCCGATGCGCTGGTTGCGGCGGTGAGAAACTGCTGGGCGTCGCTGTGGACGACCCAGGCGATCAGCTACCGTCACCAAAACGGTATTGATCAGGACTCGGTTGCCATGGCTGTTGTGGTGCAGATCATGGTGCCGGCAGATGTGGCGGGTATTCTGTTTACCGCGAACCCGGCGACAGGTGAACGGTCCGAGATGATCATCAATGCAAGTTTTGGTCTTGGTGAAGCAGTGGTTGGGGGGCAGGTTACGCCGGACACCTACATTGTGGACCGGGGTTCGATGACCGTTAAGGAAACGATGATCGGGCCGAAAGAGCAGAAGATCGTCTCTGATGGCAACCAGGGCACGCGACTTGAGGATGTATCCGAGGAGGAGCGCGCTCAGTCTTCCCTGTCGGATGCGCTTCTTTCTGAGCTGGCGACCCTATCGGCCAGGGTTGAAGAACACTTCGATGGTATGCCCCAAGACATTGAGTGGGCCATCGTTGACGGCAAGGTGTCTCTGCTCCAGTCGAGGCCGATCACCAATCTGCCGCCCCAGCCCATCGAAGTCGAGTGGGAGCCGCCGGAAGGGATCAAGGGCCTCGTTCGTCGCCAGCTGATTGAGAACGTACCGGACCCCACCTTCCCGCTGTTTGATGAGCTATATCTTCATAAGGGGTTGGCGGGCAAGAAACCGGGCGGACGGTCCGGTTTTACCACGCTGCATGGATTTGCATTTCAAATAGCCGGTTTCTCCCAACAGAAGACGGATGAGCAGTTCTTTCGGGAGCTCAAGGAAGCAAGAGAGAAGGCCGCCCAGACACCAGAGGTAAAGGCACAGGAAGCACATGATCTGCAGTTGTTCCTGGATCAGTTATCGGAAGTGGAGCGGGCGGACTTTCAGGTGATGGCCGATGCGCTGGATACCGACAACATTGCCCATGCCGTGACCATGCCGGAAAGTGACAACCCCACCTATACGGCGTTCCACAAGACATTAACCAACGACAGGCAGCATAAGGACTGGCGGGAGAGAGCGGTTCCCGAATTGGAGGCCGCCACCGAGAAGTGGCGCCAGGTTGATTTGAAGACCGCTTCAGATGAGCAACTTATGACAGGGATCCGGGAATTGGCTGCAGCCGAGGGCTGGTACTGGAGCAGTAACGGTGGTCACACGTTCGGTGTTGCCAAATCAACAGACGATCAGTTGCAGTGTTTTCTTAGGGAGACCTTGCCCGATCACAATTTCACCAGTGGGCAGTTCCTCTCCGGTTTCAAATCGAGGATCATGCAGGCCAATGATGATCTATATGACGTCTGCAAGATGATCCGGGCGAATGACTCACTTTATGAAACCGTTGTTACGATCCCTGCCAAACGCCTGATGGGCGTACTTGAGACCCATCCTGACAGCGGGCCGGTACTCAAGGCACTCGACACCTATCTGCAGACTTATGGACATCAGGGCTACAGCCTGGATTTTGGCGAACCGACCCAGATCGAAGATCCGTCCGTGCTCTTCGTGTCGTTAAAGGCGATGGTGCAGAACAAGAACTACAACCCGAAACAGCACGAAGAACAGGCCAGAGCCAAACGGGAAAAGGCCATGCAGGAGATCACAGCGTTGCTCGATGGTTTGCAGTACTGGCAACTCCGGTACCGTCTGTGGTTTACCGGGAAATACTACCCCATCCGGGAAGAGTCCTGTTTTGTCCTGGGAACCGCATGGCCGGTACTGCGGCCGATGGCATCCGAGCTGGGTCGGCGTCTGGTTGATGTGGGCACACTGGCAGATCCGGAAGACATCTATTTTCTCTGGACCGCTGAAATCGAGCCTGCACTGGAAGCGCGGAAAGAGGGCAAGGCCGTTCCGGAGTATATCCAGTTGACCGCAGAGCGCCATGAATTGAGAGAGGCCCGCAGGCGTCTGCATCCACCGGGAACCATTCCGCCCGAGATCCGCGAGAACCCGGGTGTTAAATTCAAGGAAACCCAATTCGTCAATGATGAGTCGAGCGATACGCTGAGAGGTATTCCGGTGAGTCCCGGGACCATCACCGGACCGGCCAGCGTCATTCACAACGCCGATGAGTTCGATCAGATGCAGCCGGGTTCCATTCTGGTTTGTCCCATGACATCCCCGGCCTGGACCCAGCTATTCGCCCACGCCAGCGGCCTGGTGACGGATATCGGCGGCATCCTGGGACATGGTTCTATTGTTGCCAGGGAATACGGGATCCCTGCCGTAGTGGGAACCGGCACGATTACCGTGCGGGTCAAGAGCGGTCAGATCCTGGAGGTGGACGGCGACGCGGGCACAGTTAAGATACTGGAAGAGGGATAGCGGTTAGGGTTCAGCCCTGTTCAACGAAGTTTTCATTATCATACAGAGGAGACGTTATGTCCAAATTCGATTTGAAGGATAAAGTGGCCATCGTGACCGGTGGCGCTGGTGGTATCGGTGCAGCCATAGCAAGGGCGTTTTCTGAAGCCGGGGCAAAGGTTGTTGTCAGCAGCCGGAATCACGCAAACATAGACAGGGTCGCTGCCGACCTTAAGGCAAGCGGCGGGGAATCTCTTGCCATAGCGACCGATGTTACGATTCCGGAGCAGGTGGACAATATGGTCAAACAGACCATGGACACCTTCGGCCGAATCGACATCCTTGTTAACAATGCCGGTGGCGCGATGGTCATGGGAAAGCCGGAGGAA
>JAZFSW010000135.1:0-3623 GCA_036446375.1 Desulfobacterales bacterium
ACCTGAAGAAGCAGCCGTTTTTGGAAGGAGCCGTGATTGTTCTCGATGCCGCATCCGAAATCGGTAAGCGATACGCGGACAGAGCCGCGGAAATGGCGAAAACAGAATCCGATGCCAAGCGGAAGGACGAGTTGCTGAACATCGCCGCTATCTGCAATAAGGTGCCGGCAATGCCTGCCGACACATTCCAGGAAGCGCTCCAGTCCTACCATTTGGCCTGGGCCATGCTGACGATGGAGCTTTACCATAATATCGCCTTTGCCCTGGGTCGGATGGACCAGTATCTTCTTCCTTACTATGAGAACGATCTCAAGGAAGGCCGGCTTACAGAGGAAGATGTCCAGGAATTGCTGGATTGCTATCTCCTGAAGCTGAATTATGTGGCGACCGGAAACCAAAGTACAAGCGGATCCATCGGTGTCGGCGGCTATAAGGCAGACGGAAATGACGCCACCAACGATCTTACCTATATGTTCATCGAGTCGATGATGCACGTGCGGATGGTCAACCCCTGGTTTGCTGTGCTGATTCACAGCAAATCACCGGATGCCCTTCTTATCAAGACAGCCCAGCTCACCGCGCTGGAAACCGGACATCCGCAAATTCTTAGTGCCGACGTTGGCGTCGCTCAGATGCTTGCCCGAGGGAATATGGGGGGGCCAATGGTCACCTTGAAGGACGCCAGAGCGGCATCCAATGTCGGGTGCCTTGAGCTGGCCGTACCCGGAAAGGATTCGGGCTATCTTTACGTCGGGCAGGATAATCTGGCATTGTACCTGGAGCTTGCGCTAAATAACGGTGCCAGGCGGTCGGACGGTATGAAGATAGGTGCACCGACCGGTGATCCCCTGAAGTTCGAATCGTTTGAAGATGTGCGGGCAGCCTTCTACGAGCAAGTCCTGCATATGAGAAAGATGACGCAGGAAAATGGTGACAGGACTGAACAGAAGCTTATCGACGAGTACCCGATGCCGTATGAATCTGTGATGATTGAGGGCTGTGTGGCCAAGGGTCTCTGCCGTGAAGACGGCGGCGCGCACTACAATTTCAACACCGGCGGAACCGAGGTCGGCTCTTCTGATGCGGCTGATTCTCTGGCCGCTATAAAAAGGCTGGTGTTTGACGAGAAGAAGATCACGATGGAACAACTCTGCGACGCGCTGGACGCCAACTTTGAAGGATATGAGGATATCCGCAAGATGTGCCAGCAGGTTCCCAAATTCGGAAATGACGATGACTATGTAGACGAGCAGAAGGCCTGGGTCGTCCATCAATGGGCATCCGAGTTCCAGAAGTTGACGAATCTGCGCGGCGGAAACGGCTGCCCCGGAGGATCCTCGATGGACGCCTATGTACCGGCAGGTAAGATTGTCGGCGCACTTCCGTCAGGAAGACTATCCGGCGAACCACTGGCCCCGGCGGGTTCCCCCAGTACCGGTAAAGATGTCAACGGCGTTACAGCGGTCCTGAATTCCATGGGAAAGGTTGATGGAACCGAGGTTCTGGCCGGCTTGTCCCTGAGCTCACGGATTGATCCTGCCGTCTTCAAGAGCAACGATGGTATGAAGAGAATGGCCGATATGTTGAGGACGTTTGTTGACCAGAACATCTTTCATCTGCAGTTGAATGTTGTTTCGTCAGAGACCCTGATTGCTGCTCAAGAAAATCCTGAGGATCATCGGGACTTGATGGTGAAAGTTGCCGGCTATAACGCCTATTTTACCAGATTGGGCAGAGAGTTGCAGGACAGCATTATTGCCCGAACAGAGCACGGACTGTAATACCCTCGTCATATGTTCTTTCGCAAACCCAAGGCGGTGTATGAATTCATGCACCGCCATTTTTTCTCCTCCTCGCATTTTCACCTAAACGAAGGCCGGAAAGGATAAATCATGCTTAGAAAAGCAACTGTTCTCGATGCGACGCACCCGTGGATCCATACACTGTCTGGTGTTTCCCGCTTAGCCCGTGGATCACTGTTCATCGGGACAGTGGTATTTCTCATTGGCATGAGCATCGGCCTCGTTTTTCCACCCCCTGTATCGGCAAAGGATAGTATCCAGGAGTCTGTGGTAAGGGTTCTGGTCACGCGCAGACTACCGGACTGGCAAAGACCGTGGATGAAGAGCGGTCCGCAGGAAGTATCGGGTTCCGGCGTGGTCATTGACGGGAAGCGCATTCTCACCAACGCGCATCTTGTAACCTATGCCAGCAGTGTCTATATACAGCCTCACAAATCTGCGGATAAAATCACGGCGCGGGTACATGCTGTGGCACCCGGTGTTGATCTGGCCCTGCTTGAAGTGGACGACGATTCTTTTTTTGAAACGCATCCGCCACTATCGCTGAACGTTGCGCTACCCAAGGTCAAAGATACGGTAAATGTGTATGGCTACCCGGTGGGTGGCATTGAGCAGTCCATTACCGAGGGTATTATTTCGCGCATAGAATACGCTCCGGTGAATATCGATGTTTCCATTCTGCGCATACAGATTGATGCTGCACTCAACCCTGGTAACAGTGGTGGCCCGGCTGTCATTGACGATAAAATGGTGGGGCTGGTTTTTCAGACCCTGAACCTGGCATCCGGCAAAAGCAGCAAGAGAGCGGAAAACATCGGATATCTCATATCGGTAGAAGAGATCCGGATGTTCCTTGATGATATTGGTGATGGCACCTATGACGGCAAACCTTTGATTCAGGGCGTTCACTTCCAGCTCTGTGAGAATAATGCCCTTCGGGATTGGATGGGGCTTGAGGACGACGCCGTTGGGATGCTGGTTAGCCGGGTCCAGAGCAACAGTCCGGACTATCCCTTGAAGCCACTGGATCTCATAACCCATATCGGTCCATACCCCATCGACAGCGAAGGACATATTCGGGTTCATGACGATCTGCGTCTCCCGGCTGTGTACAAAGTGCCCGACCTTCTCGACAAAGGAACTGTGGCGCTGACTGTTTTCCGGAACGGCCGAAGCGAGAAACGCCACATCCCTGTTGACAACAGATCCAGGCGTTTGATCCGATATGAACTCAGCAAATACCCCAGCTATTTCATCTATGGACCGATGGTATTCACGCCTGTTACGAACAATCTCCTGGGAACGATGCCCCGGTATTTTCGATCACCCCTCATAGCGGGTAGTTCCATTTCAGGGCGTTCCGCAGACCTGATGGCCTTTGAGGGGGAGGAACTCGTCGTTCTGGCTCCGCCCATGTTCCCGCACAAAATCATAAAGGGCTACAGCACGAAGTTGGCCTTTGGCGTCGTGAGTCATGTGAATGACGTGAAAATTAGAAATCTTCGGCACCTCGTAGAAACGATTCGGGTCGCTACAGATGAGTATATTGCTATACGGTTTGCCAATAGCGGCAATGGGGTGAGATTCGGCAACACAGAGAATGCCGCGGTTGTATTCCGGCGGCAGGAACTCGAATCTGTCACGCAGGATATTCTTGAGGATAACGGAATCCGCTACCAGGTCTCAAAGGATCTTAGAGACCTCTGGCGAAGTCCTCCTGACTGAGTAGAATATGGAAGAGGAATTCACATGGATTGAGAGGGTAGCAGGCTACTTTTCGCCTGGGAGAGAATTCTTCGACTTGGATGCAATGGCAGATGA
>JAZFSW010000136.1:0-6454 GCA_036446375.1 Desulfobacterales bacterium
ATCGCCAATAGGGCGTATATGCAGAACAGCGCTATGATAAACGCACGGAACACATCCCCGAGGGATTCGGCCTGCTCTTTGGCCTCACCTTCCATGGAATACCGTAAACCGGGAAATGAACTCTTCAGCTGGGGAAGATGATGAAGCACCAATTCACGCCGCACTTCATTTGAATTGGCAATCTTCTCATCAACATTCCCATAGACAGTGACCACCCGCTGGCGCTGTACCCGCTGCAAAGAAGCATACCCCCGTTTCATGGTGACTTCGGCAACATTCTTAAAGGGAACTTCCATACCGGTCGGGGTCCGGATCCGCATGCTTTCCACATCCCCCAGCGACTTACGCTCAGCATCCGGGTAACGAACGATGACCTTCACTTCGTCTTCACCCCGTTGCAGGCGGAGCGCTTCAGCCCCGTAGAAAGCATGTCTGACCTGGGCAGCAAGATTATTCAGCGTCAGCCCCAAACTGCGAGCCGCCGGTTTCAGCTTGAGTTGCATTTCCATCTTCCCCGTTTGATAGCTGTCTCTCAGATCATATACGCCGGGGTATTTTTCCAATTCCGCTTTCAATTGGTCTGCAGCAACCAGGAGCCGGTCCGGATCATCCATGGAAAGGTTGACCTGAATCGCATTGCCCGCACCATGCATCTCAGCGCTGAAGGTTATTGATTCGACATCCGGGATGTGGCCGATGGCTTTCCGCCACCGGTTGCTCAACTCGGCCGAGCTGATGTCCCGCTGTTCACTGCTAAGAAGCATAATATTGACTTGCGCCAGGTGGCCACCGATCGACGAGCCACCCATCGGACCCCCTGAAAATTGGGCACCGATTAAGGAAGAGCTATACTTGAGAAGGGGCGGCGCGCCCTCAGGCCGTTGTTGGTCTGCCTCATTGAGAACCTCTCTGGCGACTCGCTCCAGACGAGCCACCACTTCTTTTGTTCGTTCAACCGGTTGCCCGACAGGCAAGGTCACGGATGACATCAGGAAATCACCCTCGAGTCTCGGCATGAAGATGAACTTTATCCAGCCCCCTTGCCACAAGCCGATGCAGAGCAGCAGCAACAAAAGACCCACAGAGACGGTAGCATACCGCCACTGCACACAAAAGCGGATCAGCCGCGTGTAGGGTCCGCGAATAATGTATTTGAGCCCCCGGGCAACATGTCCCTCTCTATTAGGATCACCTTTGCGAGCGATCGCCGAGCGCCGACTGCGGCCCAGATGGGCCGGCAGGATAAGCAAACATTCCACCAACGATGCAGCTAAGACAGCAATAACAACGACGGGTATGGCTCGCATGATTTTCCCCATCATGCCGCCGCCCTGGAGTAGTGGCCAGAACGCCACGATCGTAGTGAGTACGGCAAAAATGACCGGCTGGCCTACCTCTAATGCCCCTTGGATGGTTCCCTCGAGGGGACCAAGACCTTCTTCATGCTTGCGAAATATATTTTCCCCGATGATGATGGCATCGTCTACGACAACGCCCAGCACCATGATGAATGCAAACAGGGACACCATGTTGATCGATATGTCAAATTGAGGCAGTGCTATCAATCCTGCGCAAAAGGAGATGGGAATCCCCAGGGTCACCCAGAAGGCCAGGCGCCATTTGAGAAAAACCCCCAGCAGCAGGATAACCAGCATGAGCCCATACCCCATGTTCCTTAGCAGTAGATCCATGCGATCTTTTAGGATCTCTGAACTGTCATTATAGTATGCTACCTGAGCACCGGCAGGCAGGGAGGGCTCTATCTGCTCAACATGACGTTTGACGGCAGCAGCAACTGTCAATGCATTCTGATCGGCCACGCTGTATACATTGACCGTAGCGGCCGGTTTACCTTGAAAAAGGGCGGTGATGTCCACATCCTCAAACCCCTCTTTTACCTCAGCGATCTGCCCCAGGGTAACGGTGGTACCATCGGGTCTGGTGATAATGGCCACATCCTCATAGTTGTTTGCAAAATAGCGACGACCTTTGGTTCGGATGAGGATTTCCCCTCCAGCTGTCTTAATGCTGCCGGCCGGCAAATCGAGGCTGGATCCTCGTATTGCATTGGCTACCTGACCCAGCGTAAGCCGGTAACGACTCAGGGTGGCCTCGGAGATTTCCACCTGAATCTCACCGGTCCTCACCCCGGAGACCTCTGCCATGGTAATCCCCGGAAGACTGGTAATATCGTCTCTGATATTCTCTGCCAGATGTTTAAGGGTCCGTTCCGGTACATCGCCGTAAACTGCAATGCTGATAATCTGTCTGGTTCTCGTGCTTTCTCGGACAATCGGCGTTTCGGCTTCCCCTGGAAACGTATTGATAGAATCGACGGCGGCCTTTACTTCGCTAATTAACTTCTTTAGATCCCAGTCCTTCACCACCTCTATATATACGGAGCCAAAACTCTCCCGGATATTGGAACTAATCTGTTTGATTCCGGCCAATCCGGCAACAGCCTCTTCGATTCGACGGATAACGGCCGATTCCACCTCTTCCGGTGACGCGCCGGGGTATACGGCAAGAATGCTGATCGAGTCCGGTGCGGTATCAGGGAACACTTCTAGTTTTATGCTGAAAATGGTAAGTATGCCACTGACGATCATGAATATCATCAGCAGGTTGGCGGCAACATGGTTTTCAGCAAACCAGCTTATGATCCCTTTCATGAGGAACTCCTTGGGCTGTCACCTATCGTGCGGACCGCCATACCATCGGTGACGATATCCATCGGTGTAAGAACCACCCGCTCACCATCGTTCAGGCCGCCTTGAATCATCGCGTAATCATCGAAAAACCGGGCCACATTCACCTTTCGAAACCGGAGGAGACCATCGTCAAGAACCCAGACCGTATCACCGCCATGAATTGCAGATCTGGGGAGAATCGCTGCGTTTTCCAGAACATGCCCGCTGATATCCACCTCTGCAAAAAGGCCCACAGCCAACGGCGGCTTCGATGCATAGGGGCCGTCGACCCGTACAATGACGTTAATCATTCGGGTCTGCTCATCAATCTTACCCTCGGCCCGAACCACCTGTCCTTCCCATGAAAGTGCCCGACCGGTAATCTCGGCCTTTACCGTAGCAGACGAACCCGGTCCAGATCCAGGAGTGAGATCGGGGACATGGAACCAGAATAGATCGTTATCTTCAAAGGGCAATACGATTTCAACGGCCTCGGTGGACTAGAGTGTTGCCAAGGCCTGCCCTGACGCAACATACTGGCCGATGTCGACCCTCTTCATACTGACCTTACCGGGAAACGGCGCCTTGAGCACGGTTCGTTCCAGATTCAACATCGCCCGTTTAAGATTTGCCCTGTCCGCCTCCAATCGCGCCTGGGCTGCCGCCAGTTGGGGCTCCTTCACCACCAGGGGAGAAGGTTCCCGGTTGGCCATCGACGTACCGGCATGATGTTCAGTCCATTCTTCTCTTGCCACGGCGGCCTCTTCCCGGGATAATTTCAGTCGGCTCTCGGCATCTCTTACTTGAGATTCGGCAAGGATCACCGCCAGCTCGTAATCCACCGGTTCGATGCGCAGGAGCGTATCCCCCTTTCCGAATGTGCCTCCGTTGACCAGATTCTTGGACATATAAATAACTTCCCCCCCCACCTGGGAAACCAGCTGGATTTCCCTCAATGGCTTCACCGTGCCCTGACCATGTATCGTGACCGGTTGGGGGCCGGTCTGAACCCTGAGGATACTCACCATGGGGGCGGGCACCACGGGCTTTCGCATTTGGGGCATGGGCTTGCTGGCAGTCAAGGTTCGAAAACCCAATAGGCCAATTGCAAGGAAAGAAATCGGGACGATAACTTTTAGCCATGGTATCTGCTTGCTATTCATTTTTGGACATATCCTTCGATAGGTTGTATGGATCAGAAAGAAACACGATCATCATTTAGACGGCTGTGCAACCGACAATCCCCAGCCGCCGCCCAGTGCCCGATGAAGGGACACCCGATTGGAAAGAATCGCCAGATCCGCCAATACGAGGTTTTCCTCCGCACGAAACCGTGACTGTTGTGAGTCCAGAACGGTAAGAAAGCCAACCAGCCCTTTCTCATATCGGCTCTGGGCTACTTTTTGGGTGGCTCTTGCCTCTTTCAGCAGCCTTAGAACCCGTTCGCGGCGTTCCAGCTGTTCCTTTCGGGTTAACAGCGCTCTTTCAACTTCAAAAAATGCGGTCAGCACAGTCTTGGCATAATCGGCGACCCCACCGGCATATCTTGCTTCAGCAATTCTCTGGCCGGCTTTCAGTTTCCCTGCATTAAACAGTGGGAGGGCGAGGCCCTCGATAAAACTCAACAGTTCGCTTTGGGGTTCAAACAAGGAGGCCAGATCACTGCTTGAATACCCGAAACTACCCGTCAGGGTGATCCGGGGAAACCGACTGGCTTTAGCCATTCCGATACGGGCGTTTAAGCCCGCCAACTGCGCTTCAGCAGCCCGGATGTCCGGCCGGCGCTGCAAAAGTGTTGAAGGAAGACCTGGTGGCACCGGCGTTAGCCGCTGATAATAATCTTCCTGCTGGGCACGGGCGGGCTGGGTGTTGGGATACCGGCCCAGCAAAACGGCAAGTCGCTGCTGGGATATCCCCAGTTCCTGTCGCAGGGAGGGGAGCTGGGATTCGGCCTGGGCCAGAACCCGTCTGGCCTGGCGCAGATCGAGTATGGAGGTCAATCCTCTTTCGTATCGCTTTTCAATAGATGTCAGGCTTTGCTGGTAATTCTCGATGCTCCGCCGGTTGATCTGGATTCTGCGCTCCAACGATTCAAGCTGCAGGTACGTGCTCACCGCTTCAGCAACAATGGATTGAGCAATGACCAGGCCGCTTTCTTCTGCGGTAAGCAGGTCAGCCCGGGCAGCTTCCTCAGCACGGGAAAGGCGTCCCCACAAATCCAGTTCGAAGGATGCGGGAATGGTAAGGCTATATATATCAGTAGTGGTTTTTTTCGGCTGAAATGAGAATCCGGAGAGCCCCAACCCGGCGATATTCGTCGTTTGCTGCCGGGTCACCATTTGACCTTGAAGGTTCAGGGACGGCAATCGATCGGCTCTCGTCTGAACGAATCGGGACTGGACCTCCAATATCCTGGCAGCGGCTTTCTGGATATCCAGATTCCTTTCCAGCACCTCGGCAACGATCCGGTCCAGATCCGGGTCGTTGAATACCTGTCACCACCGGTCTGAAGCTGGCTCCATCTCCATCTTGCCCGACGGCCCGTGCTGGTAACCCTCGGGAGGTGTCACGACGATATCCGGCCGGTGGTAATCCGGGCCCACTTTCATACAGCCCTGCCCTGCAAGGAGACTGACAACGCCAACGAAAAGTACAAATGCCCTCTGTGTCACTTGTCGTCCTCCCTTTGCATCATACCCAGTCCTTTCGTGGCAAACTCACTGATATGGTCAACAAGGCGTGTTTTGAATTCTTTATTATATTCCCGTCCGGTAATGCGAGATATAGCCGCCCTGGCAAAATTGAAATGCGTCACCATGGCAAAGATGCTTAGAATCTTAAGCGTCAGGCTCTCATCATCGATCTCCTCCATCAGATGGGGACGTAAACGACAGGCGACCGATTCAAAAAGGGGCCGCATCACCTCATCGATGACAATTTCCATAGCACCGATCGGACGGGCCATCTCTCGTGCCATCAGTTGGGCGTGACGTTCTCGCTCCTCATCGGTCAAGGGTCCTTCCTCAAGAAAGGCCTGGGCCAGGGCATGAATGACATCGCTCAATGCAGGCTCCGGACGAGCAGCCAGATTATCCTCAAAACTCTGACTGACCCGTTTGCCGTTGGGCACCAACCGGGACCGAAACACCTCGAGGTACAGGTTCTTCTTGTTCCCGAAGTGGTAATTTACCGCTGCCAGGTTGCATCGGGCTGCTGCGGTAATCTGCCTGACACTGACCGCAGCATAGCCGTTTTGAGCAAACAGCTCCTCTGCCGCATCGAGAATCCGGTCCTTGGCAACTCCATCATTTTCTTTCTTGGGCATTGCGCCTCCCCAATAGCAAAACTGGCGTCAGAACCGTCCCTTCTTAATACAAACCCCCTCAATCCGAAAACACCCATGGGGAATCTGTTATCGGGTTCTGAGACCAGCAAATATTAAAACACTTATATTAAACGAACGTTTGAATGTCAAGCAGAAATTTTCGGTGTTGGTAGACACATGGAGTATATATCCCCGCGATGGCTAAGCGGAGAGCTTCATATACAAGGCATAGGGGTCGGCCAGGCATGAAGGCATACTCACCGCATCTCGAATGTCTTGGCAAACTCGGAAAACACTTATCCGATGGCTAAGCGGAGAGCTTCATATACAAGGCATAGGGGTCGGCCAGGCATGAAGGCATACTTTCGTATGCCGAATGTCTGTTATCCCCTGATCTCCTTGACCCGCCCCACCTGCCCACTCACCAGGCGCACCTTGA
>JAZFSW010000137.1:0-6408 GCA_036446375.1 Desulfobacterales bacterium
TCTCCCGCTTGAAGGCGTCATCGGTGCCATAGTCTCCGTGCCAGGCGCTTTTGGCCGTGTATAGGGGTCCACTGTTACGATTGTAGGCCTTCGCGTTTTCAGCATTCAGAACATCGCTCAGGAGTGGGAGTTTGGCAACGATCTTCGCAAAACGCTTGCCGTCATCTGTCTTCAGTAGCCTGGGATCGCCGGCTACGAGTCGCGGTATCGCTCCCAGATTCTCCGCGTGATCCGCCACCATGAGAAAATCCAGCGGGCGGCGCAACCGCACTTTTTCCCCACCCGTTGCTTCAACCATTTCGCCCCTGGCAAACCGATACGCCCCATCGGGTGTAGTCAGTGTGCCCAGTGTATAAGCATCTCCGGATAGATAGGTATGCACATGGGTATCGCCCCAGTAAACCCGGGTCGGGTAGGACCGATCGACATAAGGAGAATAGGATTCCTCGGCAAAAGCGCTCAGAGGCTGGACTATTGCAGCGATGAGGGTCAGTGATACGAAGCAACGGAGACTGTTGCGGCCGGAGATCTTCATTGTTACACCTCCACTATTGTGTGTTCATTCTAAATAGACGAGCTTGAGTTTACCTAGGGAGCGGGGTGATGTCAAACCACATAGAAGGAGAGTTTACCCATGTCCTTGGAGCCTAGACTTCACTCCTCCAGCTGTCTCAATGCTTCCATAGGCATTTCTCAATTCTGAGACGCTGCGCACTGCGCTGTCATTCGCCCGCAAGCGTTCTTCCGGGGACATCTTGAGAAACATTGCGACCAAAGTGCTATCCACACCCGCCCGGCTCTCGCCTTCAGTTTCCATGAACGGGTCGAGATTGCTGTCGAGTGTATCGGCCAGGTGTTTGACAATCGTCGGGGAGGGCCTTCGCTTCCCCATTTCATCGTCGTTAATCATAGCATGATCTTAGTATTACCATATCAGGTTATACACAAGGCAAATTCCCTGCACTTCTTTCCTATTGCCTCTCCATCTCAGCCCGAAATCGGGCTCGAGCATCCGCCCTTTCGGCCGCCGGTGTCCGGTATTCCTGGTGATGGACCTCAACCCTGCGGATGGTCCCTGAAAAGGGAAAAGGGGCATCGTAATCGTCAGTAACCGGGGACAGGTTGTCCCGCCCGATGCTCAAACCCATGCTGCCGGCGCGCAGCGGCGACGGCAATTCCATCCTGCCGCATTCCTCCCCGTCGATCAACAGGGAGAGGATGCCCTTCTTATCCTCCCACATAAACCGCACGCCGAGGGTGCAAGCGCCCACCGGCACCGTCTCTTCTGAGCGGACGGTTCGGTGGAGGGTAGAGGTATTGCTGTCAAACACCACTCTTTCATCCTTGATGTACCAGCTGAATCCGGCCGTCTGTGTGCCGCTGGCGAGGATGACGCCGTTGTCCGATGCATCGAACCGTTCCACATCTGCCGTCATCATCCAGTCTCGAAAACCCATTTGCGGTGCTGCATCAATAGGAATATGGGAAATAGGCGGGTAATAGACATAGCGTCCCTCGCGATGGGGCAGATTGGGGCGGAACCTGCTCATGGGGAACAGCTCTGCTACCCGGTCATCAAGGGGCAATACCCCCTGACGGCTCGCCTCGACCCACCAGAGATCACTCATCTTCCGAAGCTTTTCCGGCTCCTTCTCAGCCAGGTTGTGGTACTCGGAAAAGTCCTCGTCCACATGATACAGCTCCCACTCCTCATCGCTAAACGGATCTCCAGGTCTGTGATAGGTGACAGCCTTCCACCCGTCGGACCAAATGCCGCGATGGCCGAAATTCTCGAAGTACTGGGGACCTTTGCGGCTCTTCTCCTCCCCTCCATCCAGGGTGTAAACCATGGACGTACCGGCAATAGGGATCTGGTGGTAACCACGGTAGCTCTCCTTCGGCGCAATATCGAGCATATCCAGAACCGTCGGCACAATGTCATTGACGTGATGGAACTGGCGCCGAATGCCGCCCGGATCTTTGATGCCCGGAGGATAGTGAATGATCAGGGGATCGCGAATGCCCCCGCCATGGATATTCTGCTTGTACCATTTGCACGGCGTGTTCCCGACCTGGGCCCAGCCCCAGGGAATATTCGTATAGCTGCGGGGACCACCGATATCGTCCAGCCGATGCTGGATCGCATCCACATCCGGCCTTGCCGCATCGATAACCCCGGTTGCACCCCCTTCCTGGCTGGCACCATTGTCCGAAAGAAGATATATGATGGTGTTTTCCAGATCGCCCATCTCTTCTATAAAGGAAACCAGACGACCGATTTGCTGGTCGGTATGATCCAGGAATCCTGCGAAGGCCTCCTGAAGACGGGCGGCAAGTTTCTGTTCGTTTTCGCCCAAATCGTTCCAGGGCTTGACCCCCGGGTTCAACGGCGCCAGTTCAGTTCCCTCGGGGATAATCCCCATATCCAATTGCCTTCGATACCATTGCTCCCGGATGACATCCCAGCCGGCATCGAATCGACCGCGATATTTCTCGATGAACTCCCGGGGTGCCTGATGGGGCTGATGCATCGCCCCGAAAGGCAGGTAGAGAAGGTAAGGCCTGTCTGGCCTTACAGATTTCAAATCCCGGACGAACCCCATAGATTTATCAATCAGATCCTCGGTCAGATGATAGCCTTCTTCGGGACCATAGGGAGGATCGATGCGGTGGTTGTCGTATACCAGCTCGGGGTAGAACTGGTCGGTCTGCCCTTCCATAAAGCCGTAGAACCGGTCAAAACCCCGCTGAAGCGGCCACTGATCGAACGGGCCGGCCATTGAGGTGTCTTGCGTCTGAGCCAGGTGCCACTTGCCGAGACAGAACGTCGCGTACCCCTCCTCCCGCAACATCTCTGCGATGGTAGCCGCATGGGGGGTAATGTTTCCCCGGCAGTTGGGAAAGCCGCTGTCGAAATTGGAGATGGACCGCATGCCAACGGTATGGTGGTCCCGGCCGGTCAACAGGCAAGCCCGGGTGGGCGAGCACAGAGCTGTGGTATGAAAATTGGTATAACGCAACCCGCCTGCAGCCAGGCGGTCAATGTTCGGCGTCTCGATGGTGGAGCCATAGCAGCCGAAATGGGAAAAACCCAGGTCATCAAACATCATGATTACAACGTTAGGGCTGTCTTCTGTCGTTCGCTTCGGATCCGGCCACGAGGGGGTGGATTCCCGATAGGTACGTCCGATTACGCCTTTGAAAGCTTCCCCAGGGGTCATTTCCGTTTCTCCTTTCTCACATAAACTGACTCGAGACCGGTCGAAAGAATGGTGCGATTTGGCTGGGCCTCAACTATTGCATGTCAATGGGTGCCCTCGCTGGAGTTTACCCATATAGGTTTACACACATCAGCTTGGAGATTCTTACGGTGTCGCGCGGCCCTTCATCAGTTCGAATATGACCCCGCCATCATCTTCAAACCTGAGGTAGGCAAATGCTCCGGGCTGGGAGAGAACGATTTCAGCACCTTCGGCAACCAGCTTTGCCGCCTCACCATCCACATCGTCTACAATGTAGGCCAGATGGTGCAGACCGCCACCGGTGAGATCGAGGAAGTCAGAATGCAGTATTCTGCCCTGTGCGATTTCTATCAGCTCAAGTTCCACACCGTTCTCCGAATAGGCAAAGCCAAGCAGCACCTTTACCTCTTCGCCCCCAGGCGTCGCACCGCCGGTCTCGGTAAACGTCCAGGGGCCGATACCCATCATCGACTCCCATGCTGCAGCTACCTTTCTTGCATCTTTCACCACGATACCGATATGGTCCACTGTTCTCATTTTCAATTTGCTCTTTGCATCATCCGCCATGATAGTGACCTCCTTTGTGTGGAACTGCGTTTGTATCTCTCACCGCCCGCTCCTCCCGATTACATCGGGACCCTTCGCTTGAGACGCAGAGGACGCAGAGATAACACATTAATATCAATAAATATTATTTATGTCTTGGCGTCTTTACGGGAGAATAATCTCTTTGCTCGTCTATGAAGTTTCTATCTTGATTCGACTGGTCCCGCCTTGTGGGATTCAAGCCAGAGGCTGGGCTGAAACCTGACACCCATTTCTTGGATGCAGTTTCATATATGTATCAGTCCGAGGGTACCCTCAGAAAACCTAAAGTGTGCCACTCATCGCCCGCGGCCAGAATGGATCCGTCCTCGTCCCTGGCTTCCCATCGCACGGCCAGATAGTAGAACCCCCGGCGCCTGTAAAGATCAATGATGTGCCCATCAAACGTCACGGGTTGTCCAACCCTGACCGGCTTGAGGTATTTTCGATGGGTCTGGGTGAAGATCCCGCCTTTGGACAAGGGTGGTGCATCAGGATCTGAGATTCCAAAAGTGACAGCGGGACGCATGAAGATCATGCCCGGCGGCACAAGCAATTCCCCTTCGGCCGTGACGTAAACACCAGGATAGGGAATATCGAATTTCCCTGCATACTCGTGGGCCATCCCCTCGGAATAGATCTTCTCCTGGCGAGAGCTCTGCCCCACACTTAACGTGGCAAAATGGTTTTCAATGGCCTCGATGGCTGCCTGTTTTTCGTCATTGTCCATGAGTGTCGCCTAAGACCGGATCAAGAGGTCCCGCTGAAAGCGGGAGGGCCAGTCTAATCAGGGAAGAAACAACGTCAACCGGTTGGGGTGAAAGCCCGCCTTCTGCTCCGCCTACAGATGAGGCGGACGAGGCGACTCGTTTCGGCTATCGTATGTGGGTTGCGGTAAGAACCCAATCACGCTGCGGCGTGGCTCGGCAGATCAACCTACACCGAGACCTTGGTTCGAAAGTCTGGATCTTAAACCTCTGAACCCTGAACGCTGAACCCCCTAAACCGTCGCTCGTTGTTCCCTAACCAGACAACTCGCCTTACCAAACGCCAACTTCTCACCATCTTGATTTTCACACCAGATCTCCAATGCAAGCCGCCCGCTGTCCGGTGGATCTTCTCCGACAATCGTTGCTTTCGGGACAAAGAGATCCTGATCGTGAAGGGGTGCGATATACTTTATCTCGATTTCACCATGCGACAACCACTGGGGTCCGAAATACTCCAGGAGCATCTGGGAGATCTGTGCGAAATGGTATTCATTCAGGACGATGGCACCTTTGAACCCCGCGCGTTTGGCCAGGCTGTCATTGTGCATGGCCTTGGCTTCAGGATCGTTGCGGACCGTCTTCAATGCACCAACGATTTCTTCCCCTGCCGGATATGCGTTCTTCATGGATGTCATGATTCTCCTCGGGTGACGAACCAGGTGTCAGATCTGCGCCTTTCAGGCTTGAAAGGAAGCAGTGTTCAGAGTTCAGGAACTACCTGACACCTGACACCCGACACCTATCTCGGTCGAAGCTGGACATATGCCGTTTCTTCAACCAATCTTCGTGTCACTCGCCGTTCCATCTCTTGGGCTCTATCGGGTTTTGAATTCAGGCCCTTTGAGCCAATTCGCCGGATACCGTTCGACAACTTCCCGGATGGATGCCTCGGATCTCGGGTATTGGCCCTTGTCACCGGTGTCCTCGATCCAGCCAGCAAGGGCGCCCTGCATTTCGGCCAGTTGTTTCTGGTATGCCGGATCGGTCGCGAGGTTGACGACCTCGTTGGGATCATTCTCAAGATCGTAGAGTTCCTCAGCCGGTCGCGGACCGTAGGGAGCCGCCTGGGCAGGGGTCAGTGTTCCTTTCTCAAACATCTTCCGAATCGTGATGAAATAGGCATACTTGCTGAACCGCTTTCCTCCCAGCTGCCCAATCATTTCCCGATGTCCCCACTGCATCAGTGGCCGGTCGGTCATGAAATTTCGGATGTAGTGATATCGCTTACCCATCACCGACCGGACCCGGTCGATGGTATTGGACATCCGGTCGCCTGAAGAAAAAACAACGTCTCGACGATACGCCGGGGCAAACAGATCCCGCGCGTCCATATACCGGGGCGTATCGATCCCTGCCAGGGCGAGTGATGTTGCACTGACATCCATCAGGCTGACCAGATCGCTCCGACGACTGCCGGGCTTGACGATACGTTCCATCCCGGGTGCCCGGACAAGCAAGGGCACATGCAGCCCCTCCGCATAGCAGAACTCCTTGCTGCGAGGCAGATCCGATCCATGGTCGCTGAAAAGAAAGATAGCGGTATTCTCCCACAATCCATCAGCCTTGAGATCGTCAACCAGCTGCCCGACCTGATGGTCGGTAATCAGCATCGTATCCATATGCTGAGCGATCGCGCGCCGCACCCCTGGTATATCCGGGTACTGGGGCGGCACTGTCACCTTTGCCGGATCGGTAGGCGTCAGCCCCATATCTTTCAGCTGCGATCCTCCCGGGTTTTTGCCGCCTGTCCATTGGTACTGACCGAAGAAGGGAACGCCCCTAGGAACATCACGCCAGTGGCCGCCGCCGAG
>JAZFSW010000138.1:0-2950 GCA_036446375.1 Desulfobacterales bacterium
AAGAAGCAAAGGTTGCGGCGGCTATCGGGTCACTACGAATGGTGGATCGCGCTCGGCCTGCTGGCGCCGGCGCACTTCTGCCATGGAGATGCGGCCCTCCTTATTAAAGAGCACCTGCGCAGTCGAGAGACGGGCGAAGACCAGGTGATCATCCTGGGAGCCGGTGGGAAAGAGGATACCTGAAACCTGCAGCTGTCGACCTTTCATTTCGATATCACTGCCTGTCGTCAGATTCATGACACGCGCTGCTTCGGCACCCAGCAGCACACCGTTTTCATCCGGAAGGCTTCCTTCAATTTTCCACCAGGGCTTCAGCCGCCTCGTAACGTCAAAATCGACGCCCGCCATCAGGGCCCGGTTTGCTCCCACCTCGATCACCCCCAATACCATTGGACCCAAGGCAGCAATATTGGCAGCATTCTGAATCGTTTTCACTCGTTCCAGATCCCTGTCCCGGATCTCTTCCATCTCAAAGGATACACCGCCGAGAGATATCCCGCCATAGGTAAGGGAAAGGTTCTCGGTTTTCGGTATAATCAGAATGTTCGCACCATATTTTTCAAGCTTATCATTAATGTCGATGGTCATGGCTTCGATAAAACTCAGGATCGCCACAACCGTTGAAACGCCAACAACGAGACCGGAAAGAATAAAAGCCGCCTTTCCTTTCCGGCGCATCAGGTTCCGATATGCAATTTCTCTTAGGGTCATTTCAGGTCCTATCTGCTCAAGTTATGTCTGGAGACAATCCATTTCAAAGGATGGTTTCGCCACTAAGGCACAAAGACACAAAGTTAAGTGACAACAAAAGTAACGACTCGGGTTGTTTAGGCTGTAGGCTACTAGCGCACGCGCAGTTACCAATAGAAACCCATTCTTTCTGCCGATTCTACTCCAATTCAGTTGGAGAAGAGGGTTCAAGGATTCAACTCTCTTAGAGATGAACCTTTGTGTCTTGGTGCCTTAGTGGCATTCTATGCGGTTTCCTCGGTTATGTCCTTCCGGGGAGATTGAAGTACCCTCTTCCGGCAATAATATTCTTAACCTGGAGGACCACCTGATCACCCCTGATCTTTCGGTCTATGGGTGCCGGATTACATCCGCCCTTAACCTCATTGACCCGAACGGAGGCAAATCGCTGGCCGCAATTCCTGCAGACCATAACATCGCCTTCCTGCTGATATCCTTTGCCCTCACGCCAGCAGACATCGCAGGCATCAAAGGCGGCCCGGATGACGCCATCAGAGCTCTTGAGGACGAAATACCGGATCGTGGTGCCGCTATCGGCATATTGGAAGTAGCGGGCGCTGCCATCGTCGAAAAGACTCGCAGGAAAAGTAACTTCAGAGGCACCGTTCCCCGCAACGTTTTTCGCCGCGCTATCACCCGTGTTTTCGGCCTGAATAGCGCCAACCTGATCATCCGTCCGGGTCATAAAATAGAACGCACCGGCAACGATAATCACAACACAGCATAGGAACGCAACGAGCGGCTTTCGATTCCTCTTCTCTGTTCCAAGGACGATGGCCTTCTTGGCCGCCCGTCTATCCTCCGGTGATGCAGCGGCTCCACTGGTTTCCCCTGCTGACCTTTTCTCATCTTCTACGACTGTCTCTTTCTTCTTTCCATTCGACATTTCTATATTATCCTTTAAATTTATAGGGTTATTACTGTCTCGTCGACAGTCTTTCGTCTTTGTTTGTCACGATCTACAGACACGATCCGCATAGGAATCTGATTCCGCGAAAGATCGGTAATAGTGGCCACCGGCCAGACACACAGCCTTTCAGCACGGCCCGCCAGAGAAACGGTTCACCTGGCGTGAAATGCAGCCGACCATTTGATATTCTGCGAAATATTGGCGTTGGACATCTATGGGAAATGTATGAAGAGAATCAAATGAGAAGGGACAGATTCTGAAGATAGATCGGTGACGAGCGCGGATTGTCGTTGGGACCATCCGGTGATCCCATCGACCGGAGATGAACGTTCCCGGCAGGAATACCGACGGCAATCAGCCCCATTGCCGTTGGATCACCGGTCGGTACCGTGGTAAGGGCAACTGTGTGGGTCTTGATGTCCAGGGGAGTACTGGTCCCAACATCACAGGGCCCGTTCTGAGATCCCGAGCAGCACCCACCGGCGGCAGCCGATGGGGACAACCCCATGTGATTATAGGGAGCGGCGGAACTGCCGGACATAACCGACATCATGCCCCTGCAATGTGACATACCGCAGCCAGGCAGGTCGACAGCACCCACACCCGTAAGGTTCAGGCCAAAGATCAGCACGATCCCGATGGACCCTATTCTGGTTAATTTATACAGCATCCTATCCCGATTTCTTATCCGTTAAGATCTCGGACAACATATATCACGCCACCGTTTCTGTCAATATCGACAATCAGACCACAGGCAGCTCGGCGGTCCGCTCAAGGATTTTCCCCTTTGTACTGATAACGACCTTTTCCATGGGAATCGCTTTTTCAGATGCTGCCATGGCCTTCTTTACTATCATGGGAAGCCCGGAACAACAGGGCACCTCCATAACAGCTACGGTGATGCGCTTGACATCAGCACTTTCGAAAATCTGCTGGAATTTGTCGATATAGCTCTCGACATCGTCAAATTTGGGACACCCCATCATCACCGCTTTTCCCTCCAGAAATTCACTGTGAAAGCTGGGAAAGGCAATGGGAACACAGTCAGCGACGATTAACAGATCTGCCCCTTTGAGAAATGGTGCATTGGGGGGAACCAGTCTTATCTGAACCGGCCAGTGTGAAAGGGACGACGCATCCGTGGATGTCCCGCCGGTAATGGTGGCTTTTCTGCCGGCAAGGTGTTTTCCCACCGCTTCAACATTAAATTCCTCGGCTTCCCGCTCAACAATGGTCAGCGCTCCGGTGGGACATTCTCCGATACATGCCCCGAGACCGTCGCAGTATTTA
>JAZFSW010000139.1:0-7797 GCA_036446375.1 Desulfobacterales bacterium
ACAAATCCCTGCTGAAAATGAGCGAAGCCGAATGGGATGCGGTAATCGCCGTTCATCTGAAGGGTGCATTTTGCGTGACCCAGCCGGCAGTTAAGGCGATGCGGGAAAATGAGTACGGGCGGATTGTTTTGACCAGTTCCATGTCCGGACTCTACGGCAATTTTGGCCAGGTCAATTACAGTTCAGCCAAAATGGGTCTGGTCGGCATGATGAATACGGTCAAGCTTGAAACTGCCAAATACGATATCAAGATAAATACCATTGCACCCAATGCGTTTTCCCGGATGACAGAGGATGTCTTTCCCCCGGCGATGGCTGAGAAAATGAGGCCGCAGTTCAACACGCCGATGGCACTGTACCTGTGTTCGGAAGAGATGCAGGAATCGGGTCAGACCATCGTAATGGGTGCCGGCTGGTACGGTCGAACCGCCCTCGTTATCAGCCCGGGCGCCTGCATTGGCGATGCGAGCCGGGATATCGCTGTGGAAGAGATTCGGGACAACTGGGATAAGATTACCGATATGGGAGAAGCTGAGGTCGCGGAAAGCGGAAACGACGCGTTCAAATACATGGCGCCGCTTCTATCGTAATGTGCGCTAATTCGCTTGTATTTTCAAAATTATGGCGTATAGAAGTATGTTAGTCGTTGCGGATTAACAATCACAAAAGGAAAAGGAGAAAAGATATGGTTGGTATTGTTTCCTATGGCGGTTATATCCCCCGAAAGCGGCTCAGCCGGATGGCTGTGGCCAAGAGCATGGGCTGGTTTGCATCGGGGCTCTTGGGGGCGGCAAAAGGTGAACGGTCAATGGCCAATTGGGACGAGGACACCCTGACCATGGCTGTGGCAGCCAGCCGGGATGCCCTGGTGGGGGTGGATAAGTCTAAGTTGGATGGGGTTTACCTGGCCTCAACCACATTGCCATTTGCAGACCGGGACAATGCGGGGATCGTAAAGGCGGCCTTGAATCTCAGAGATGACATTACAACCGCTGATTTTGCCTCCTCTCTCAAGGTCGGTCCTACCGCTCTCATGACAGCGCTGGAAGTGGTTAAGGGTGGCGACAAACGTCAGATTCTTGTGACCGCATCGGATAAACGACGCACCAAGGCGGCTTCCAATGAGGAGATGCTATTCGGGGACGGTGCCGGTGCCATGGTTGTGGGCGATGACAATGTGGTGGCCGAATACCTCGGTGGCTACGCTGCATCCCTGGACTTCGTCGACCATTACCGGGGCGAAGGTGCCGAATTTGACTACAACTGGGAGCAGCGCTGGGTACGGGACGAAGGGTTCTCAAAGATCTATCCTGAGGTTTTCAAAGGGATCCTGAACAAGACCGGGGTCCGTATCGAAGACGTCACCAAAATGATTTTTCCCTGCATCTTCGGTCGCATCCATGATAAACTTGGCGCATCCGTGGGCGCCAAACCGGAGCAACTGACCGATACCCTTCACAACGAGGTCGGTGAGTGCGGCGCTGCACACGCCTTTGTTATGCTGGCCAAAGAACTTGAAACGGCAAAGCCGGGTGATGTGCTGCTCGTTGCCGGTTTCGGTCAGGGCGCAACGGCCCTGATGTTCCGGGTAACCGAGAATATAAAAGATCTCCCGGCCAGGATGGGCGTTTCAGGATGCCTTGCCAATGGTGTTATAGAAGAGACCTATACCAAGTGGCTCCAGTACAATGGCCTTATTGAAACGGATCTTGGCGGACGGGGTGACACCGATCGTCGTACCGGGCTGTCATCGCTCTTCCGAAACCGGAAACTTATCCTCGGCTTTGTCGGGGGCAAATGTAAGGAGTGCGGAACGCCTCAGATACCCCCAAAGCGGATCTGTGTAAAGCCGGGCTGCGGAGCGGTCGATGCCCTGGAGGATTACGAGTTTGCCGACAAATCGGCCAAGATTGTCACCTTTACCGCAGACAATCTGGCCGCTTCATTGGATCCACCGGCGATGTATGGTATGATACAGTTTACAGACGGCGGTCGCATAATGACGGATTTCACCGATTGCTCCTTAGACGATATAGAGGTGGGTGTATCGATGAAGATGACCTTTCGTAAAACATATCACGACGACAAACGTGGTTTTACCGGGTATTTCTGGAAAGCGACGCTCGATACTACTGCAGGAAAATAAAGGAGAAGATTATGGCTACAGGAATCAGAGACAAGGTGGCTATCCTCGGGATGGGGTGCTCAAAGTTCGGCGAGCGGTGGGAGAGCAACGGCGAGGATCTGATGGTCGAAGCTTTCGTGGAGTGTCTCGAAGATGCCGGTATTGAAAAGGATCAGATCGAGGCAGCGTGGCTTGGCACGAATAGTCCGGAATATGGCGTGGGCGGAAGCGCGCTTCCGTTGCCCATGACGTTGCGACTCCCGAATATTCCCGTTTCGCGAAATGAAAACATGTGCGCTACCGGAACCGAGGCATTCCGGGCGGCTAGTTACGCGGTTGCTTCCGGTGCGTATGATATCTGTCTGGCCCTGGGTGTAGAAAAACTCAAGGATGTCGGATATGGTGGACTGCCCGGCGGTGGCGGAAATATAACGATGGGTGCGATGACGGCTCCCAATGGCACGGCTCCCGGCAATTTTGCCCAGCTGGCCAGTGCTTACCGGGCCAAATATAATATCAGTCGGGATAAGCTCAAAGAGGCCATTGCCCATGTGTCCTGGAAGAGTCACCAGAACGGCGCGAAGAATCCCAAGGCGCATATGCAGAAGGAAGTGTCCATGGAGCGGATCATGGCGGCTCCCATGATTGCCGATCCCCTGGGATTGTTTGATTGTTGCGGTGTTTCCGATGGTTCGGCTTGTGCGATTCTTACCACCCCTGAGATTGCCAAGAAGATGGGAAGGAAAGATTTCGTTACCGTTAAAGCTATCCAGCTTGCCGTATCCAACGGATACGAACAGGAATACAATGAGTGGGAAGGTGAGCACTTTGTCACCACGGAAAAGGCCGCGGAAAGGGCCTATGCCGAAGCAGGAATTACCAATCCCCGGGAAGAGATCAGTATGATGGAGGTTCATGACTGTTTTTCCATCACCGAACTGGTAACCATGGAAGATCTTCTCATATCCAAAAGGGGGGAAGCGGTTAAGGATGTCCTGGACGGGTTCTATGACCTTGATGGCGGTGGCGTGCCCTGCCAGGTGGATGGGGGCTTGAAATGCTTCGGTCATCCCATCGGCGCATCCGGGTTGCGTATGATCTATGAGATGTACCTGCAGCTCCATGGACGGGCAGGCGCAAGACAGCTTGATAATCCCAAGTACGGTCTGACCCATAACCTGGGGGGTGCACCTTACCGGAACGTTGCGGCAATCTCAATTGTCGGAAAATACGAGGAGTAGACCCGGATCTGTGTCTCATTTGGGTTGATTGTTTGATGTGAAAGGGGGAGGCCGTGGGTCTCCCCTTTTCTTCTGACGATAACTGCATCACCGGGATAGTGGCGTGTATGTTGATACGCCGTGTCCAAAGGTGTTGTGGGAGAAATAGAATATCGAATATCGAAGAGGGAATAATGAATGGCGAAGGATAATAGGGAGGTTCTTGATCATGGCACAGTACAAGGGGTATGCCGGAAGCATATTACGGGTAAATCTTACAACGGGTGACATCGAAAAGGAACCGACCGAACCCTATGTAGAAAAGTTTGTGGGGGGTAGAGGTGTTGCGCTCAAGATCCACTGGGATGAGGTGCCGGCGGGCATCGATGCTTTCGATCCTGAGAATCGGCTGGTTTTTATGACCGGTCCGGTGTGTGGCGTTCCGGGGCTTGCCGGATCGCGATGGCAGGTTTCCGGCAAATCACCTCTCCATAATCAGTGGGCATACGGCAATCTGGGTGGTGCCTGGGGTGCCCGGTTGAAGTTTGCCGGTTATGACGGCATTGTTGTTCACGGCAAGTCGGAGAAACTTGTATATCTCAGTGTTGAGGATGACAAGGTGGAACTCAGAGATGCCTCTCACCTGACAGGAAAAGGGGCGATACCGACCCGTAAGCAGATCAATGAGGAGATCGGAGAAGCGTTTCGGGTAGTGGCTATTGGTGCGGCCGGCGAAAACCGGGTTCGTTATGCCACGTTGACCGGCGACCAGGATTCCAGTGGATCTGGTGGTCTCGGCGGTGTGATGGGCAGCAAGAACCTTAAGGCCATTGCTGTGGCCGGTTCGGGAAAAATTGAGACGGCCGATACGGAAAAAGTCAAGGCACTGAGAAAACACGTGAAAGCAATCAAGCCGCCCCCCGGAGCCTGGAACAGTATGCTGCCCCAGGACCGAATGAAGAAAATCATGTGCTACGGCTGCATAAACGGCTGCATGCGGGCCAACTATAAGGCCGACGATGGATCTGAGGGCAAATATATCTGTGAATCGGCCATGTATTATGAAATCCGGGCGCATCGTTACTATGGCAAGGTGACGGAAGTTCCCTATATCGCCAACAAGCTTTGCGATGATTACGGTGTGGACACCCGGGCTATCGAGGCGATGCTGATGTGGCTGAGCAGATGTCATAAGTCCGGTATATTAACGGAAGAAAACACCGGTTTGCCCCTGTCTGAAATGGGCAGTCTTGAGTTTATTGAGAAGCTGCACCATATGATCTCTTTCCGGGAAGGCTTTGGCGATACACTAGCCGAGGGAACCGCCCGGGCGGCGGAGATCGTCGGGCAGGACACGGCAAAATTCATTACCCACTACATGGCACAAACCGGTGAGATCTATGTATATGACCCGAGGTTGTATATCACCACCGGTCTGCTCTATGCCTTCGATTCCCGGCTGCCGATTCAGCAGCTTCATGAAGTCAGCCATCAGTGTCTGCCCTGGGCAGGGCGTGAGGCGGCCAAAGCAAATGGGCAGGTCACTGCGGGACATTATATGACCTCCGATGTCCTCCGTGCCATCGCCAAACGGTTCTGGGGAGACGAGATCTGTGGGGATTTTTCAACCTATGACAAGAAAGCCCAGGCCGCCGCAAGAATCCAGAATCGCCAGACAGCCAAGGAATGCCTGATTGTCTGTGACTTTTCCTATCCCATATATCACTCTGCGACGATCGAGGGCCACGTGGGTGACCCGAGCATCGAGAGTCAGATCTGTGCGGCGGTTACCGGTCTGGATATCGACGAGCAGGGCCTCTCCGATGTGGGCGAACGGGTTTACAATCTGCAGCGAGCAATTCTTACCCGGGAGGGCCGGAAAGGACGGGAATTCGATACCCTGAGGGAATTCAATTTTACGCTCCCCTTTAAGGGGGAATTCGGCAATCCCCAGGGTCTCGTGCCGGGAAAAGACGGGGAGCCCCATTCCCGAACCGGCCAGGTGGTAGACCGGGATGAATTCGAAAGAATGAAGGATGAGTTCTACGCGCTTCGCGGCTGGGATGTGGCGACCGGATTTCAGAAGAGAGCGACCCTGGAAGCCGTGGGTCTTGGGGATGTGGCCGACGGACTGGAGAGTGACGGGCTTCTCGCCTAATGACCGGTTGCGCTGCTACCGTTTACGTAGAGATGCGGTTCCCCCTTTTAATGAAACCACCAACATTGATGGCGTCGTAAAAAGTCTCCATCTACTGTGTTATAGCGTTTGTCCAGACGTTCGACATACGACATGTATGCCTTCACGCCTGGCCAACCACTATGCCTTGTATATGAAGATTTCTACTTAACCATCGGTTATACTTTTTACGAGATTGTCAACATTGTTCATGCTGAGAAATGCCAGAACATAGGCGATAAATGCGCAAACCAGAATCATCGGGAATCCCAGACTAAGGGCGATATACATCGATGCGATCGCTGCGAGCACCGAGGCGCAACCGTTGACCGCCCACGCATAGGCCCTTTCAGCAGGGCTTTCTGGCAGGTATCGCATCCCGAGGGTAAACGGAAGTCCGATGAGAACTCCCGGCGGGAAGAGCAGCAGCAGGGCGAAGAGGTACCGAAGGCTGTCGGGAAAGCGGAGAAGATGATGGACAAGCGCATCAAGGCTGATGAACAGGAGAATGAGAACCATTGCCAGACCGAAAAGGGCGTATCGAAGGCCCTTCAGACCGATCCACTGGGAACAGAAGCCGCCGATCCCGGAAGAAACCATGATGCCGGCAAGAACCATGGTAAGGCTGATAATCGGGTCGCCAAAAAGAAGCATGAGCGCTTTGATGAAGAACAGCTCAAGAAACATGAATCCGGCACCAATCGAAAAAAAGTATAGGGTCAGGGGAAGTAGCGGGCGGCTCCGATGTTTGGAAAGCGAAAAAACCGGCAGCAGAAGGAGCAGGATCGATAGAACCAGGGCTTCAATGAAGACAACAGAGACGACCATTTCACCGGACATGGCAAGGGAATAGAACCGGCTTCCCGTGCTCTTGTAGATGGCTTTCAGCCGCGACCATTTGAGAAACCGGTTGGGAAAGGGACGATGATCGGACTGGGGGGACACATCAAGAAGATACTGCTTGAAATATTGATCCGCTCTTCCCATACGATACGCTTCTTCCAGATCGTGCAATGCGAGGTAGTGAAAGGGCGTATCAAAGACATTGAACCGATTGGCCATCTCTTTGCTCATGCCCGGGGCATAAACCCAATCAAAATTCAAATCCCTGGCAAATGTCTTCAATACGCCCGTATCGGAAAACGATGTGGGTGAAACCAGGAGGGTGAACATGTCCCAGTTTCTCAGCACAAGGATATGACGTTCCGGATGGTCGATGCCTATCGATTCGAGGCCCTCATAGGCTGTTGCCCAGAGACGAATGATGTCAGAAGGGGGCAGGTGGAGTTTTCGCGTGATCGTCAGAATCCCTTGCGGGTTCAAATGGTTGAGGTATTCGGAAACGGCTTGGCGGGTAAACAGATAGTCCTGATTCAGCACCGCCGTACCGGGAAGTGAATTCCCCGAATTGTCCACATGAATGATATCAAATCGATCGCGCGTTCCGGCCAGAAATGCCCGGGGAGTGGTGCTGATCACCGGAAGGCGATAGTGTCTTTCAATCATTCGGGCGATGTGGGGGTGTGATGCAACGATGGATATCTTTCCGGCTTCAGACGACAGGGCACAGGGAATAGCCAGCCCACCCCCCTGCTGGATCACAAGGACATGACCCCGGGGGGGCAATAGGTGGTATGCGGCAAAGGATAGGGTGAACCTGGCAAATCGTCCCTCTTCAGATGAGCCCACGGCATCCCGGCGATAGAGGATCAGTGGGTTGCCCCCATCGTTAAAGATTGCTGTCTGCTCGGGGAGCGGCCCCGGATATTTGAGACTCAAACCCGAGGCCACATGAAGGTGATCGCTCTTTACCCTATCGATTCTTCCCCTGAGACTTGTTGCGGTTTCCACAATTTCGGTGTCCGGATACTGAAGGACATGGCTGAGGGTCTTATAGGGTGAAGGATTCACATTTATCATGGTGCTGACTGGAGGGTAGTCAGCAGTGCCGAGGATCACGCTGATACCGATGCCCATGAGCAGAAATGCGATGGTTCTTATCAGGCGGATTTTTTTCTTGAGACGATCGGTATTCTCCGGGTCAATACCTTTGATCAGTATCAGCCATAGGGGGGCAATGAGGACAAGAAGAATCGATCTTCCCTCTCCCAATAAGGGGAGGAGCAAGAAAGGTAGAAGCGCACCGCAGGCCGATCCGGCCATGCTGACCCAGTAGATATGTCCGGTTTCTTCCGGAAGCCGGGCATAGGCCAGAGAGGTGATAAGACCTGAGAAAAAAAAGGGGAGGGCCAGCAAGAGGTAGATCACCAAGAGGT